>JACQWU010000080.1 GCA_016209155.1 Candidatus Desantisiibacteriota bacterium
CTTTTTTATCTTTTTGAACTTTTTCAAATATTTTTATTAAATCTTTTATAAGTCCAATATTTTTTACAGGCAGCATTCCTAAATCTTTTTTTACATTTTCAATTGATTCATCTATAGTCTCTTTTACTTCAAATTTTATTTCAGTTGTATTATATGAACGCCATTTATTTTTACTCAGGAACTGTATAAATGTTGGAATAGTATATATACCTTTTTCATCCGGAAGTCTGAAGCTTGATGTAACTATTTTTATATCCGTGCTGTCGCTAACTTTCAAATCCCATCTTATCTGGTCATACCCGCTTATTGTACCATTGGTATTTATCAGTTCCAGAGAGTTACTATAGTTTTCCCACGCAATCAAATCAACTGCTCTATCTGCCTTAATTATGGTACGTACAGGAACAATGTTAAGAGGCTTAATATGTATTTCATTTGGCTCTATATATTCTAAAGCTCTTTGTAATAGTCCATGCAAATCTTCCTGCGAACTGCTCTCATCAAGTTTTGGTTTAAATGTAAAAAGTACTGTTTTGCCTTTATTGTTAATATTACATACTACTGCCGGCCATTTTTTCCTTTTATTTGCATCATCATCATCAAACTTAAGTAATGCTTTTAATACACCTTTAGTTAATTCAACTTTCCATATTTTACATTCAAGCTGTATATTTATATTGGGGTTATACCATGTTGTGTCATACATTTATATATCCCAGTCTTTTTCTCTTGAATATCCTTTAGACTTTACCCCCGTAAGATCCCCTATTGAATCAACATCAGGATCACCCTGCTCATTTTTAATCAATATCAATCCATCACCTGTATATACTGCTTCAGAAACTTCAAGCAAAGTATTTTTCCAGTCTGATTCGGAAACTTTTTTTCCGCATTCTTTGCATTTTTTATCTTTGTTCTCAGTATCATTTATTATATACATATTATATTTTCTGGTTCGCATCTCTTCCTGAAATTCATTTCTGCAATTTGTTATTAAATAATTTGCTTGAATGTTATTAAGCTGATTGGACAGGCACTGATGGTAGGACAAACGCTGTTGGTAGGACAGGCGTCCCGCCTGTTCATTAAAATTGCTGCTGTCAAATTCCTGTGGAAGATAAACCAATACTCTTTTTAATTCTGCATTAATGTTATTATCTACGGTAAGTAATAATTTTGGCTGAGGTGTAAGTATTACTTGATTAGAATAATTGCTTTCATTTCCCGCTTTATCAAGTACCGTAACAACATAATTGTATGTAGTGTAATTCTCTACGCCTGTATCATAATAATATGTATTTGTAATTAATTCCGTATTTATCTTCTGACTTCTGACTTCTGAATTCTGCCTTCTATATACATTATATCCCGCTAAATCTGAACTATCCGCGCCAGGCCAATAAATAAAACACTCTTCATCATCTTCCTCACCATTAAGACTTGTTATAGCCTGCGGTGGAGTAGAATCTACTTTAATCACCTGTATATTTGCAAGATATCCACTTTCTCCATTACTTGTGAAACTTACTGCTGTAATTTTATTCGTACCTTCAACTAATTCTAATCTGTATTCAAAGTATCCATGTGAGTCTGAATAAGCTATCCCAGCAAGAGCAGAATCACGATAAATTTTTACTATACTGTATGGATCAGCATATCCATGAATATCAATATATTTTTGATTAACAACTTCTGCCAGAGTTTCTATATCCGGCGCTCGCGGTATGGGAATTCCTTTTTTCCAGATATTATTATCTTCGCTATATTCTCTAATCAAATTTTCAGGATCAACACTGATTTGCAATTGCATTTCTGTATTGGATTGATTTGTATTGTATTGATTTGTAGGGGCTTGATTCATCAAGCCCGCCATCATCTCCAAATCTAACCTGAATTCTATCTTCCCTTAATTCCTGTACAGACACAAAATTTTGTGTCTCTACTTCTGCTCTTACATTTATCCCCCTCGCCGGCAATTCTCTTTGCTTTTCCACTTCCACTTTTATAATCTTGTATCCCTTGCCGTCAGGTGCAATTTCCGTACTTCCAAATTCCACATTTTTAATAACAAGATCAGGTAGTAAAGTCCCATAATCAAACCTTATATTCTCTTCACTTTTTAATTCCCCTGCTTTTATTCTTGCTGTTATAACATGCCTGCCCGGTAATATTTGATCAGGCGCAATCATTGTTGTATCAACACCTATCCCGTTACTTTCAATCTGCTCCTGTTTTATAATAGTTGAGTCCAATTTAATCTCAAAATCCCCTCGTCCTCCGGACACACCATAAATATAAGCATTTAATTTTATTGGTTCGCTGCCGTAAGGATATTCCTCTCTATCAATTTTCATACCGCTTAAGTTTATATTTCCTACTTCTATATTCTCACCACCAATTAAAAAAGTTTGATTAGTTTCAGGTTCACTAAATCTATAAAACACCTGATGTATGCCTGAATGTAATGTACTAAGTTTTCCTCTAAATTCTATTCTGTTTTCACCTATATTAAAATTATATTCTCCTGATGTAAGCATTTCATCATCACCAGGAGGATTCTGTATCCAGCTTTTAAATTTTGCTTTTATATTTGCATTACTTTCAATAAAAAGTACACCTTTTATTTCATCTCCCGGTAAATATTGATAAGTTTCAAAACTTGACTGGTTTATTTCTAATTTTATTCCTGCAACATCATAAGTGACATTCCCTGTATATTCCTCATTCGTATCTTTTGGCTTAAAACTATATTGCACAGAATATGGGCCGGTCGCAATATTCCATCCCAGTTGTATTCTTTGTTTTGTCTGACCGCTTTCTATTTCTCCTTTATATATCCAATCGGCAGCGCCTGTAAGAGTTACATTCCCTGGAGTTGTATTTTCAATAGTTACTTCAACTGTTTCACCGGGTTTATATACCTGCTTATCAGTATACAAATTAATTATTTCACCGCTTTGTCTAACATAATATTCATTCAAATACACAGACCTGTTTGTAACAGCATTATATATTCCTATAAATAATTTCTCACCGGTTACACGAGCAATTGGGAAACTGTATTCGAGAGTTGATTGATCCTGTAAAATAAAATTCTGTTCCAGCGCTGTTGTATCATATTTTACTCTGCAATATAATGCTATTGCGGGCAAATTATCATTCGTCATATTACTAATATTTAAAGTAAGATTTAGTGTATCTCCCTGCTTATATCCCTGCTGATTGAACAACGCTTCGACATTAAGTTCCAGTCCTTTCACCGTAAATGGGATACTAACCGGTATTTTTTCCCCTTCAATATTAATCTCTGCCTTATAACTTCCATTTATCATATCTGCCGGAACTTTAAAACTTATTGTTTCTTCTTTTTCTTCTCCTGCTATAAGCCAGATTTCTTTTTTTTCTTGATGGAAAGACGCTATGTCAATAGTCAAGCTTGCTTTTCCAGTTCTATTCCCGATATTTTTAATTTTAATTGCAAGCTGACCTTCTGCGCCGGCAGTATAGTCTCTCACATCAGTTACAGGTTCAACAGTAAATTTGCATTCACTAATAACAATACTTGTATCATAAACTTTTATAAACCCGCTTCCGGACTCCACACTGATTTTTAAAGGATAACTGCCACCCGGTACTGCGGCGGCATTTATCTGGAACGTATAAAACTTCTCCTCACCGCTTACCAGATCAAAATTCCTTCTATCCTGATAAAACCCGGTATCAATTTCCACCTGCCCGCCAAGAGCATTATACCCCGTATTAATCACTTCAAAATTTACAGGCACAAGCCCATCACTCGTGCCGCCAATATTAATTTTATCTATTTTTAAATCTTCTTTTGATACAACATCAAAATTCACTTCACTACTATCCATCCCGTATTTTATTTTCACACAATATTTTCCGGAATCAATATCCGCCACAAACTGTATATCTTTACTTTGCCCTTTTTCTATATATATTTTTTCTGTATTCTGGCTCCTGTCTTCTGAATTCTGCCTTCTGACTTCTATTTCCACTTCTCCATCTAAATCCAACTCCCCAATATTATTTATTGTATAGGGTATATTGATCTTCCCTGCAGGATATTTTTCTTCCGGATTAATTTTTATTTCAATCCTCTCCCCAAATTTTATTTCTTTTTGAATTGTTCTATTTATTGAGGGATAATCTACACTTGATATTTGATAAGCAATAACCGTATCACCTTGTATATTCATATTTTTTTTCACTACTACCCATTCTTGCGGATTGATTGTTATTCTCTGTATTTCTTCTTCTGTTATTCTATCTTCTGTCTTCTGTATTCTGCCTTCAGCCTTCAGCCTTTTGACTTCAGCCTTTATTTCCATCTTCGTCGGATTATACAGTCTCAAAGTTACAGGAAAACTTTTTTCACCTGCAATAGAAGGTAAGTCAAGTGATGCCTGTATTTCAGGATGAACCACCTCTATATTTCTTACTATTGCCGGATTGGCTGTCGCGCGAAGCTGAAAATTAGAAGATGCAATAGTACTTGTTTGACATGTGTAACTTGCTCCGGAAGCAAGTATAATATTTTCTGTATATATCTCGTTTTCACCTGAGTATATTCGTATTGCACCATCATATGTCCCTGCTCCCTTATTTGATAATATTGCCTGAATATTTACAATATCTCCGGGCACATAAATCTCTTTATCTGTTGTTACTTCAAGGCTGATCCCTGATGTTCCTAAAACTCTTATCTCATCATGGCTCGATTTCAGATTTTGGCCAAGACAGGATATAAGCTTCCCTTCAATAAGATAATTCCCGGGTGTTCTTAATTCCCCTAAATTTTGCATCCAGCTTATTTTTTGTCCCGGATCAATTGATAATGTGCTTTCATAAGAAAAAATAGTATTCACTGAACTTGCTCCGCCAATTTCTCCCCTGTAAAATGAATAACCATTTCCATCCTGCTCGCTCCATACCTGATATAATTTATCACCTACCCATACCATACTTGAGCTTGTAATATTTCGATCAAGGGAGATAGAAGCCGGAGTCTGTGCTGTTCCAGGAACTACATATTTCCATTGGTTTACTGCACCATCTTGTTCATAGTATGCTATAACAACCTGTCCATCAGGAAGCTGTACAAGATGTGAATTTTGCCCTTTAATTCCCGTAGTATAAGCAATATTAAATTTATCAAGCAAAGGCAAACTCGAATCATTCATCCCCATTCTATAAAATTCCGTCTTTAGTTTTATTCTGCCTTCATCCTTCTGCCTTCTGCCTTCAGAACCTGCCCATTTTATATAAGGCAGTTTATACCAATATTTCCCTTTAAGTTCGCCATATCTAAAATTATGTTTACTATTTGCGCCATATTGCGGCCATTCTATATTCTCAGGATCATACCAGGAATTTGTATCTACAACATATACTACCGGTTTTAATTCACTGCCTTTAAGACCCATTGCTACTATTTCTAGTTTCCCGTCTCCCTCTAAATCTGTTAAAATTACAGAATTCGCCCCATTTAACCCGAAATCAGCATCCAATTCTATTGGAAATCCATTAACTTTTTCGCCTGTGGAATGGTATGCAAATATTCTATTCTTTGTTATAATAATTATTTCATTTTCCCCATCGCCATCTATGTCTCCTATGACCGGAGTGGTGAAGCTGTTATTACCCGAATCAGATATAGACGTTGGAAAGTTATATTCTTTCCCTTCCATACTTATCACTTTTAACCTGCTATATCCTCCATCCCAGAGACAAATTTCTAATTTCCCATCATTATCTATATCCCCCAGGGAAATACTTACTCCCCGTAAAACATTTACTAAATCCGTGATTTTATATATGTGCATTATACTGCCGTCATTGTCATAAATTATTATTTCCCGTAAAGGTTTTCCATAAAAAGGGTTTCCGCCATAATCTGTTGTACTCCGCTCCTGTAACACCACTATTTCCGGCTCAGGATCATCATCCATGTTTCCTATTGCCTGTGAATAATAGTCATATCTGGGATATCTTATAATATAGTTATAAGTGTGCGGCCAGCCGGAGATTGGATCGCCATTTTTATTTATCGTTTCAATCCGGTAATCATTGTAAATAGATATATCTTCTTTATCATCTTTATTTAAATCCAAAAGCCCAATACCAACTGGAAAATAATCAGAATCAAGATGAGAATAATTATTTATATCATTCCAGTTAAACCTGTAGCGCATCATCTGTGTTCCATCTATCTTCCATGCCTTTATTTCAGGGTTTGAGGAATAATGTAAAAATTCCATATATATGTATCTGGCAATTATCTCAGGTACCCCATCACCATCTATGTCTCCGGTACTTAATGGATTATAATTTATTCTATCATTTGGATCATAATAGTAATCGCAGGTATTTATTGCTTGCACTCTGCCCTTGTTGTCTGCCATATATAGTCCGCTTGATTTACCTGCCGCTATTGCTTCTTTCCCATCCAGATTGAAATCTTCGAGTACTGTAAAATTATTTGCCATCCAATCATATATTTTCTCCGATAGTTTGATTGGAAAATTTTTTACATTTGTACCATCTTTTTCCCATGCATATAAATGACCTTCAGTATTGAGCAATATCTCATTTTCCCCATCCCCATCAATATCCCCGACTTCCGGATTTGTATTTCCGCCGTTCCGAAATCTTTCATCATTTAATATCTTTGGCCACCCTTCCCGCACTTTGTATTCCGGCATACTTATTACCGAGTCATACACCTTTTTTCCAACACTAAACCAGTAATTTATCCTTGATGTATTGTAGTGCGAAGCTTCAGCTTCGCTATAACTGTAGTGCGAGGCACGAGCCTCGCCTGCTATCGGCTCTATCTTCAATATCTGCACCACTCCCGGCAAACTAATTCCCTCTGTCTCCATCCACCCTTTTTCATATCCAGCCGCAAGCTCTATTCCCCTTCCGACTTCTGTATTTGTTACCCCCTTACTCTTCCCTCTTGCAAGGAGCTCTTCCGCTTCCAGACTAACCTGCCACATTTCCCGGCTATATCCCGTAGGAGAACTAAAATTCATCTGCCATACAATGTATGACATGTAGTGCGAGGCTTCAGCCTCGCTTCCTCCGCTTTGTATCCCGCCTTCTCCGCTCTGTATCCCGCCTCCTCCGCCATATACATTCCCAATTGCATAATAGACATTCCTATCCTCCCCAACATAGCTAAGCCATATTTCCGTTGCCCGTGATCCGTTTCCCGTTGTCCGTAAAACATCAAAGCTCTCTTTATATCCATAAGGTAGCGGAACTATTTCTTCTCTTGTAAAGTTATCTTTATTCGATCGATAAGCAATCTCTTTATCCTGCCTGAGGTAAAATATAACTATATCACTGTCATTGCGAGGCGCATCCGAAGCAAGCTCTATTATCTTCGGCTTTTCCCCAATCCCAATCTTTTTCTCCTCACTCCATATTATCTGATTTCTGTTTTCTG
>JACQWU010000326.1 GCA_016209155.1 Candidatus Desantisiibacteriota bacterium
AAGCGGGAATATAGTATTTAAGCCATTATTCTAAAACCTGGATTCCGCATCAAATGCAGGATGACACCTTTTTTGACAACCCCACCGGTACTTCAGGATTTGTGCTTTTATATTGTTTTTTATACAGCCTTTTTTACTTTGCCGGATTTTAAGCAGCGTGTACAAACACGTATTCTTTTAACAGAGTTATTTTGAACTACTTTAACTCTTTGTAAATTCGGCAGCCATCTTGTCTTTGTTTTATTATTCGCATGACTAACAAGATTCCCGACTTCAGGCTTTTTGCCGCAAATTTCACATTTTTGTGACATATCTACACCCCCTATTATTTAATCTTTTTGGAATTATATAATAAATACTCCCATAAAATCAAGATTTATTTATAAATCGTTCTAATATGTATTGTTTTTATACTAAGGTTTAAAAGTATTATAATGAAGAACACTGTGGAAGATACCGCAGGGTATCTTCTGTCTCTGATAGGAATTCTTTATTATTTATTTTAAATAAGTTTCGATACTTTCCCGGCAAGAATATCACGGCAATATCAATACGCCATTTTATTTCAGTATCAAGCATTCTTTAAACTCCTAATCTTTATTCCCCTCTTGAGGGGTGGCAGCCAAAGGCTGACGGGGTGGAGCTTTCAACTCAACACTCCTGTTTTGTATAGCCTTCCGCACAATTTCATAAACATTACTTATTTGTTGTTTTACCAAAATATCCTCAATATGCACAACCGTCAGTTTAAAATTTCTTGTCTTTAAAGGTCTGCCAAAATATTACTTCACTCAAAACACCGGCTTTACGCAGTTCTTTAGACTTTTGTTTAAGTTGTATATTTTTGGGTAATAATAGATAATTAAACATATTTTTTTTAGATTCTCCCTGGTTTTTATTCCCCTCTTGAGGGGTGGCAGCCAAAGGCTGACGGGGTGGAGCTTTCAACTCAACAATCCGTTTTAAACTCCCAGTCTTTATTCCCCCCAGGATGGGAATATCTATCTGTAATTATTTTTGGATTATTGGAACATAGTCTTTTATATATTTGAGAATAATTATACGCCACTTTAGATTCTTTTGATTTTGATTCCGGTTTTTGCCTCTTTTTGCATAGTTTTTCCTGTGCATGGATAATGTTGTGAAAAACAATATTACTTATATGTAAATAAAATATATCAGAAAATTCAACAAAATTGAAGAAATAATTCGAATGAAAATTTTATTGTTGGATTATTATTTAAAAATAGTTATAATAATATACAAACTACTAAAAAACATCAGCGAAGGAGTTTATATTGTCATGAAACACATAATAGGAATAGATGCCGGTTCTGTGAGTGTTAAGGCGGCTATTATAAATGAAAAAAACGACATACTATTCACCGATTACATAAGACACAAAGGTCAACCGCTTTTAACAATTTATGAAATTTTAAAAAATATTAATGGGAAGTATGACAATCCCAACATTATATTTACCGGTTCTATGGGTAAACTTATCGCAAAAGAACTCGGAATTGAATATATTAATGAACTTGCCGCATGTTCCACCTCAACAATGAAATTTTATCCCAATGTAAAGACCATTATTGAAATGGGCGGGGAAGATTCAAAACTCTTAATTCTTGAAAATAATGCCATAAAAGATTTTTCATTAAATTCCATTTGCGCGGCAGGAACAGGTTCTTTTTTAGATCAGCAGGCAGAAAGACTTCAAATGTCTATTGAAGAATTCGGAGAAACAGCATTGCGTTCTTTAAGCCCCGCGAAAATTGCAGGCCGCTGCAGCGTGTTTGCCAAATCCGACATGATTCATCTTCAGCAAATCGCAACACCTGCGGAAGCAATTGTCGCGGGTTTATGTTTTGCGGTTGCGAAAAATTTTAAGGGTTCAATAGTAAGGGGCAGGCAAATTTTAAGCGACATCTCCTTTCAAGGCGGAGTTGCTTTAAATAAAGGAATGATAAGGGCTTTTAAAAATATTTTTAATATTGATAATTTGATTATTCCTGAATATACGGCAATAATGGGCGCAATCGGAACAGCTCTTAAAGCATCAGAAAATAAAAGCGCAGTCCCTCTTAATCTTAAAAAAATTGAAAATATGCTTTCACTTCATACATATTCAGATTCATTTCATCCTCCTCTTATTAAAGAGGGAGATGAGTTTAAAAAACGCCATATAAAAAAATATGAAAGCATAACTTTAAATGATTATCTTCAATCCAAAAAAGAAAATACTTCTATCTCCATCGTAAAAAACATCCCGGACAAAAAACTCGACGCTTATATGGGAATAGACATAGGTTCAATAAGCACTAATCTTGCTTTAATAGATGATACAGGCGCTTTAATTTCAAAAAGATATATTATGACTGCCGGAAATCCAATCAAAGCGGTTATGAACGGACTCCTGGATTTAGGAATAGAACTTGGAGATAGAATCAATATACGCGGTGTGGGGACAACCGGTTCAGCCAGATATATGATTGCTGATTTTGTCGGCGCGGATATTGTAAAAAATGAAATTACAGCTCAGGCTACCGCCGCCTGCTTTATTGATCCGCTTGTTGATACAATTTTCGAAATCGGCGGGCAGGATTCAAAATATATCTCCTTAAAAAACGGAATTATTATAAATTTTGAAATGAATAAAGCATGTGCCGCGGGGACAGGGTCTTTCCTTGAAGAGCAGGCTGAAAAATTGAATATATCTATAAAAAATGAATTTGCCGAATATGCTTTTTCATCAAAAAATCCATGCAAACTGGGAGAAAGATGTACTGTTTTTATGGAAAATTCTCTTGTTGCAAAACTTCAGCGCGGAGCGCAAAAAAATGAACTTCTTGCAGGACTTGCATATTCAATAGTGGAAAACTATATTAATCGCGTTGTTGCCAGCAGGGAAATCGGAGAACGAAGCTTTTTCCAGGGCGGGACCGCTTTTAATAAAGCAGTTGTAGCGGCCTTTGAAAAATTTCTCGGAAAAACAATAACTGTTCCTCCAAATCATGATGTGACAGGCGCGATTGGAATGGGTATTATCGTCCGCGATCACATAAAACAAAAAACTATTGATAAATCCCTATTTAAGGGATTCGATCTTGCTAAAAGAACCTATGAGCAAAATTCATTTGAATGTAAAGGCTGTGAAAATATATGTGAGATTAACAGAATTAAAATTGAAGGTAAGGATGAAAACACACTTTATTTTGGAGGAAGATGTGAAAAATATGATATAAGAAAAAAAATTAATAGTTTAATCCCTGACCTATTTGAGTATAGAAATAAAGAACTCTGGAAATCACATATAGAATGGTCTGAAAAAACAAATAAATTAAATAATGCTTCACCAAATGGAAAAATCGGAATTCCTTATATTTTTTTCTTTCATGATTATCTTCCTTTCTGGAGTACACTTTTATGGGAACTTGGATTCGAGGTAATCGTTTCGCCAAAAACAAACAAAAATATTGTGAATCTCGGTGTGGAACAGGTACTTGCCGATACATGCTTTCCAGTGAAGGTGGCTCATGGACATGTGAAATATTTGCTTGAAAAAGGAGTGGAAACTCTTTTTATCCCGAGTTTTATTAATATGAATTTAGATAATGACCCATTTGATAAAGGTTATGCCTGCCCTCTTGCTCAGAGTATTCCATACCAGTTCCAGGCCGCTTTCAACAAAGTGAAAATTGTTTCTCCTATTATAAAATTGAAAAACGGGAAAACTTTCCTTTTTAAAGAACTAAAAAAAGCGATGCAGCCTTTTAATATTAATTCCAATAAACTGAAAAACGCAATCAAAAAAGCTCAAATAGCTCAGGATAAATTTATTAAAAATATCAAAAATAAAGGCAGTGAAGTCATTTCCGGACTTAATAAAAAAGCTATTGTTATAATAGGAAGGCCGTATAATTCCTTTGATATGGGGATAAACCTTGAACTGCCTAAAAAACTTGCGTCTCTTGAGATGATTTCAATACCAATGGATTTTCTTCCGGATGAAAATATTTATGAAACATGGCCCGGCATATACTGGAAATCGGGACAAAATATTATAAAAGCGGCAAAAACCATTAAAAATAATCCATTGCTTTACCCTATTTTTATAGGGAATTTTTCATGCGGACCTGATTCTTTTATACATAAAATATTTGAAAAAGAACTTGCAGGTAAACCCTATTTACATATTGAAATCGACGAACACAGCGCCGATGCCGGCGCGATTACAAGATGTGAAGCCTATCTTGACAGTATAGACGCGCAGATTGCAAAAGGTATAACACCTGATAAAAAAACATTCAAGCTTAAAAATGTTCAGTTTCTGTCAAGAAAATTTTCTAAAAAACACAGGACGATTTATATCCCGAGAATGTCGGATCATGCATTTGCCTTAAAAGCCGCATTTGAACTTTATAATGTACCCGCGGAAGTACTTCCTGAAACTGATTCTTATGCCCTTACTCTCGGGAAAAAATATGCTACCGGAAAAGAGTGCTATCCGTATATTGTCACAACCGGAGATATGCTTAAAAAAGTATTTTCTGAAGGCTTTAAACCTGAAGAATCCGCATTCCTTATGCCATCGGGTTCGGGTCCGTGCAGATTTGGTCTTTATAATGTTCTGCATAAAATTGTTTTAAATGATCTCGGATTTAAAGATATTCCAATATTTGCTCCAAATCAGGACATTTCCCTTTATAAAGATCTAAGCCATATAGACGGTAACTTTATGACAAAATTTTACGAAGGTGTTTTAGCAATAGATCTTTTAACAAAATGCCTTCATGAAACAAGACCATATGAGAAAGATAAAGGACTTACAGATAATCTCTATAATAAATATTTAGAAAAAATACCCGTTGATTTAAAAAAATCAAATGAAGATCTTATGCTGCTAATGGCTCAAATGCGAAAAGATTTTGAAAATATTCCCAGAATAAAAAACATAAAAAAACCTTTGATTGGAATAGTGGGAGAAATATTTGTAAGGCTTAATAAGTTTTCAAATGAAGAACTGATAAGAAAAATAGAATCTCTCGGAGGAGAAGTATGGCTTTCAACTTTAGATGAATGGATAGAATATTTAAATGTATTGAATATGAAGGAAAATATGGAAAAAAAAGACTTCCCGAATATTTTCAATATCTATTTAAAAAAGCAGATACAAAAAAGAAAAAAAGAAAAAATAGAAAAACATTTCAATGGATTTCTTAAAACAATCCATGAGCCCAAAACCTCTCTTCTCCTTAAAAACGCATCAGCATATATGCATGATTCATTCGAGGGGGAAGCCATATTGAGTGTAGGAAAATCCATTGATTTTATAAAAAACAACGCTTCCGCAATTATTAATGCAATGCCCTTTGGATGCATGCCGAGCACTGTAGCAACATCAATAATGAGAGGGATTTCACAGGAATATGGAATCCCTGCTATCAGCATGCCATATGACGGCACAGACGCTTCAACCACACAACTTCAATTGGAAGCTTTTATGGAACAGGCAAAAAGATCAGCTAAATAATAATCAAGGACAGAAATAATAGTCACAAACCTAATCTATCACTTATTTCTTTCATTCCGGAAAGCGATATTTCAACAAATTGTTCGAATGTAAGCCCCAATGCTTCACAGGATTTTATCTGATCGCGATTGGCTCCTGCCGCAAATCTTTTTTCCCCAAATCTATTTATAACAAATGGGACATCAATGGAAGATAATTTTTTGTCAGGATGAATCAAAGCGCATGCCACAATAAGCCCTGTTACAGGGTCAACAGCATAAAGCGCCCTATCCATCATGGACTTTACATTCAAAACATAATCATAAAATCTTTGCGCCCAATCAATATATGTTTTTTCAGTACTATAAGAATAATGCTTCAAACGAATAGCTTCACGCATTTTCTTTAGTATAATAGTAGCGGACGAATTACATTCGCCTTCTTTCAATTCAATTAAATTAGAATTTAAATCAGACGAATCATTTTTCAAAAAATTATTCAAATATAATTTAACAGCTTCTTCAGCCTGATTTATTTTCCAAC
>JACQWU010000327.1 GCA_016209155.1 Candidatus Desantisiibacteriota bacterium
GGAATTCGGTTTATTAAAACAATATCCCCGATAAAAAATTTCGGGGATGACAAGTATTTTTGACTGGGAAAATTTTAAATTTTATTTAGTAATTAATATAAATTGATTTGACCCAGTCTGTAAGCCTTAAGCCTTCAGCCTGTTCTACCTGAAACGTAGTTTCACTAATATTTGCCCCATCCATATCTTCTGAGAATGTAACAGCGATACCTGTATTAACATTTACCCATATTGCTCCATTTACAGGGTTTACTGACACAACCCGCGGGGGAATCGTATCAGGCGTACTAAAGCTCCATATATAATCCTGCAGCATCTCATTCCCCGCTAAATCTTTTACATTTTTTGCAATCGTTACAGTATATATAGCATTAGGTTCTAATGAACTCATAGGAATAAATGTTGCTACTCTATTATTATATGTCACTTTCCCTTCAACCTTCAGCCTTAAGCCTTCAGCCTTTTCTACTTGAAATGTATTTCCATTTACACTCGTCTCATCTATATTTTCTGAAAATGAAACAGTTAAAACTGCATTAACATTTTCTCTTTTTGCTCCATCTGCTGGATTTACTGATACAACTTGCGGAGGTATCATATCAAGTGTACCAAAACTCCATGTATATTCTTGTGGTAATGTATTTCCAGCTAAATCCTTTACTCCAGTTGTAATCGCTGCTGCATATATCGCATTAGATTCTAATGGACTCGTAGGTGTAAATGTTGCTATTCGATTATTATATGTTACTTCCCCTTCAACCTTCAGCCTTAAGCCTTCAGCCTGTTCTACCTGAAATGTATTCCCATTTACACTCGCCCCATCCATCTCTTCAGAAAATTTAATTGCAACAACTGTATCAATTGGGACTCCATTTGCTTTATCTATTGGATTTATTGTTACAATCTCTGGTGGTATAGTATCAATTGTTGTAAAATTCCATACATAATTTTCCACTAATGCATTTCCTGCTATATCTTTAATTCCATTTGTAATTGTAACTGTATATATAGTATTCGGTTCTAATATATTTGCAGGTATAAATGTTGCAACTCTATTATTATATGTTACTTCCCCTTCAACCTTCAGCCTTAAGCCTTCAGCCTGTTCTACTTGAAACGAAGTTTCATTAATACTCCCTGCATCTATATCCTCAGAAAATTTAACACTAATAGCCATGCTGGTTGAAATATTTATTTCTTTATCCTGAGGACTTATAGCAATAACCTGCGGTGAGATAGTATCTAATGTAGTAAAACTCCAAGAATAATTCTGCGCTAATATATTCCCGGCTAAATCCCTTACTCCAGTTGTAATCGTTGCAGTATATATATCATTAGGTTCTAATGGACTCATAGGAGTAAATGCTGCTATTAGATTATTATATGTTACTTCCCCTTCAACCTTCAGCCTTAAGCCTTCAGCCTGTTCTACTTGAAACGTATTCCCATTTATACTTGCCTTATCTATTTCTTCTGAAAATGTTGCGCTTACAACTATATTGGCATTTACTCTTGTTGCCCCATTTATAGGATTGGTTAATACAACTTGCGGTGAAATAATATCTATCCCGCCATTATATGACTTCTCACTCCATATCACTTCGTAACCTAAAAGAATATAGCTTAATTCAATATGTATGGATTTTATCTGATAAGAAAATGCAGGTTCTTTTACTATTAACCATTCCAGTATTTTTGCGCATTCCAGTAGTCTATTTATGCTTTCTTCAATATTTTTGCTTGTATCTAATGATGATTTTTGTATTTTGTTTAATTTATCTAATAATTCTTTATCCCGGCCGCTTTTTATTCTAAGATTATTTATCTCAGTAATTATTCCTGCTATTTTTTCTTTGATACTTTCTTTTATTTCTATTTTTAGCTCCGGTGTATACTCATTTGTCTCCCATTTGCTTCCTGCTAGATACTGACTAAATGTTTTTAATATATATGTGCCCCCTCTATCTGCCATTTGCAAATTAACAAAAAGAGTTTTCATGTCTGTACTATCTGCTATTCTTAAATTCCATTGTACCTCTTCCTGTGCTTCATTAATCTGTCCATTTGATTTTTTTGCTTTTAGCCCAGCATAATTTTCCCTGATTATTAAATCACACTCCTGATCTGCCTTAACAGTAATTTCTATTGGAATATTATTGTAAGGTTCAAATACTACATTTTTTGGTTGTATATACTCTAAAGCGATATTCAGCAATTTTTTCTTTTTTTCAATATTTTCCTGTGTACTATTTATAGACTTTGGATTAAATGTAAATAATACTGCTTTGCCCTGTCCATACACATTTTCTTTTATCCACGTGGAATCCGTAATCTTAAAATCCCAATTTTCTTTTTCCCCACTATATCCTTTTTGTTTTATTCCTAAAACATTATCAAATATTTCTGGATAACGATTTCCTTCTTTTGCCTTAATCCAGATAAATCCATCTCCTGAATATATTGCTTCACAAAGTTCTTTTATTGCTAAATCCCAATTTACAGATGAGCAATCTTTATTATTTTTATTATCTGTTTTTTTATCTTTTTCAAAATTCTCACTTTCATCAATTATATACATATTATATTCTCTTGTATTTAGCTTTTCATAAAACTCCTTTTTGCAATTTGTTATATAAAATATTGCTCCGGATTGATTTAAAATTTCAGGGATAGTACTGTCAAAATTTTCATCTGCATAAACCAGTATCCTTCTTTGATCTTTTTTTACATATTTATTTATAAATAATTTTACTCCTGGATTAGATGATAATGTTACCTGATTGGAGAAGCTGCTTTCATTGCCAGCTCTATCCAGCACTGTTGCAACATAACTATATTTAATATTTACTTCTACACTTGAATCATAATAGTATGTGGAATTAATAATCCCTGTTATTGGATTGTATGGTTCTGCTTCATCAGCCTTACGCCTATATACCTTATACCCAGCAGCATCTTCCGCATTGCTTGATGCCCAATATAATTCACACGCTTTATTTTTCCCTTCACCAGTTAACCCTGTTATTGCTGGAGGCGGAATAGTATCGCGTTCTATTTTCTGGATATTACCTGTCCAACTGCTTCCTCCTTCATTTGTATATGATACTGCTGTAATATTATTTTCTCCTTCGACTAATTCCAGTCTATATTCAAAATTCCCATTATTATCAGTATAAACCGTACCTATCAATTGATTATTCTGATATATCTTTATTCTGCTGTTTGCTTCTGCAGTTCCATGTATTATGATATATTTTGAGTTTGTCGCTTCAGCAATATAATCTATTTCAGGAGCTTTTGGCAGGTATATATTTTTAGTATAAATATTATTATTTTCATTATATTCCCTTATTGTATTATCCGGATCAACACTGATTTGTATTTGTAAATAATTTATAGTTGCCTGATTTATCAGGCTTGCTATTACATCCAGATCTAACCTGAACTCTACCTTCCCTATTGCCCCATTTTCAATAAGCTCAGGTATAATCATTTCTCCTATACTTCTTTTTTCCTGTAGAGACGCAAAATTTTGCGTCTCTACCTTTATTATTATATTCTTCGCCGGCATTTCTCTATTTTTCACAACTTCAACTTTTACTAACTTATATCCTTTGCCATACTGATCTATTTCCGTACTTCCAAATTCCACATTTTTAATTATTAAATCTGGCAGTTTTGTCCCATAATCAAAATATTTTTCAGCTTTACTTTTTAAACCTCCTGATTGTAAATTCATTGTTAAAATATGTTGTCCCGGTTGTATCTGTTCAGAAGTAAAAGATGTTGTATCCACAATAAGTCCTTTACCCTGTATTGATTTCTGCTGCACAGATGTTGTATCAATTTTAATTGTGACTTCACCCTGCTCATCATTTCCTCCGCTATAAATGTACGACGAAAGCAATACCTCTTCTGTGCCATATGGATATTCAACAGCATTTAGTTTTATTCCGCTTATATTCATCACACCAACTTCAAGCAACTGACGGGTAGTCATTAAATACTGTTTTGCTACGCTCTCATTAACAATATAAAATAATTGATGCAGTCCTGACTGGTCTGTTTTAAGTTCGCCTGAAAACTCAATAAAATTTTCTCCTGGCAATAATTTATAATCCCCTGTAGTTAAGAGTCCATTGTAACCATCTGGTTTCAATAACCATGTTTCTATTTGTATATCCACTCCAACATCACTTTTTATTAACATCTTCCCTTTTATAGTGTCACCGGGTATATATGAATTTTTATCCAGAGTGATATATGGTATTTTTAAATCTATACCTGCTATATCAAATGGTATACTGCCAGAGAATTCTTCTTCACTATTTTTTGATTTGAAATTATACGAAATAAAATATGGTCCTGAAATTAATTTTAAAGGAAGCGATAAAATCTGTCTGGTCTGCCCGTTTTCTATTTCTCCTGACCATTCCCATCCTCCAGGACCGTTTAACTTTAAACTGCCAGAAATTGAATTTTGAATATTCACACTCACATTTTCACCGGGATTATATACCTGTTTATCAACACTCACATTAATTACATCTTCCTGTTTTCGTACATACAATTCATTTAAATATACTGATCTATGCGTCACTGCCTGGTATATCCCAACAAATAATTTTTCTCCTGTGATTTGAGCAAGCTGCATATTGTACTCAAGAGATATTCGATCTGTGATTGTAAAATTTTGCTCCAACTCAGTTGTATCATATTTTACCCGGCAAAATAACTCTGTAGCGAGCGAATTACTATTCGCTGCATTACTAATATTTAAAGTAAGCTTAAGCATATCTCCCTGCTTATATCCCTCTTGATTAAATTGTGCATCTACTTTAAGCTCTATTCCTTTTACTGTGAATGGTATGCTTGCTGGAATCTTTTCACCTTCAATATGAATCTCTGCCTTATACTCACCTTTTATCATATCCTCAGGAACTTTAAAATTTATTTCCTGTTCTCTTTCTTCTCCTGAAGCAAGCCAGATTTCTTTTTTATCCTGATAAAAAGATGCCATATCAATAGTAATACTGGCACGCCCTGTTCTATCCCCAATATTTTTTATTTTGAAAATAATTTTTCCTGCCTGTCCGGCTATGTATTCTCTCACCTGAGTTACAGGTTCTATAATAAATTTGCATTCACTGACAATAAAACTCGTATCAAATGTGTTTATAATTCCTGTTCCGCTCTCGACACTTATTTTTAAAGGATAACTCCCTCCAGAAATAGCCGCTGGATTTATCTGAAATACATAATTTTTACTATCACCGCTTTCTATATCAGCTTCTTTTCTATCTTGATAAAACCCTGTATTTATTTCTACCTGCCCGCCAATTGCATTAAACCCTATATTATTTACTGCAAAATTTACAGGTATAAGTCCATCCACACTTCTCCCAATATTTATTTCTTCAATTTTTACCTGTTCTTTAGGAATTACATTAAATTCCGTTTCCGTGCTATCCATAAAATATTTAATTTTTAATTTATACGCTCCAGCCGATAAATCAGTTACAAACTGCATATCCTTACTCTGATTTTTTTCTATATAAATTTTTTCTATCTTCTGTACAGACGCAAAATTTTGCGTCTCTACTTCTATCTTCAATTCTCCATCCACCCCCATCTCTTCAATATTTTTTACTATATATGGAATATTAATTTTCCCTTCAGCATATTTTGATTCAGGAGTTATATCTATATCCAGTTTTTCCCCAAATTTTATTTCTTTTTGAATTGTCTTATCCACATCCCCAGTGATCTTAATGGCAAATATTGTATTTTGACTTATATTCATTTCCTGTTTGATGACTGTCCATTCCTGCGGTTTAAGTATTACTTGTATATTCCCATCAATCCATCCACTCATCAACCCATTAACATCTTTTACTTGTATATTCATCTCCAGCTTCGTCGGATTATACAATCTTAATGTTATTGGAAAACTCTTTACCCCTGCAATAGAAGGAGCATCTAAATACATTTGTATCTCAGGTTTTACAACTTCAATATTCTTTATTATTACAGGGTTAATACTTGCTCGTAATTGAAAATTTTCATTTGCAACTGTATTTGTCTGACATAAATAGCTTGCTCCAGCTTCCAATTGTATACTTTCTGTATATATTTCATCCTCACCAGAAAATATTTTTAATTGTCCGGAAAAAAAGTTTCCTCCTTTATTTGTTAACATTGCCTGAATATTTACAATATCCCCAATACTATAAACATCTTTATCTGTTTTGACCTCCAAACTTATACCTGATGCGGATAAAACTCTTATTTCTGTTTGAGCGGATTTTAATTTCTGTCCTATGGATGAAAATAATTTCCCTTCAATCAAATAATTTCCAGAACTCTCTATTTTCCCTAAATCCTGTATCCAGCTTATTTTATCGCCTGGGAAAAGCGATAAAGTAGTTTCATAACTATAAAGTGTATTCCCTGAAATTGCGCCTCCTGCTTCTCCCCAATAAAATGAATATCCATTTCTATCAGGCTCTTTCCATATCTCATAAAGCTTATCCCCAATCCAGACAAAATTTGCTCCTGACATATTTATATTACCATTCAAAGCAATAGAAGTCGGCGGCTGCGCAGTACCTGGTACTATATATTTTTGTGTGCTTGCGCCATTTTCTTTTTCTTCATAAGCTATTACAACCTGTCCATCAGGCAGTTGAATTAATTTCGGATTTTCTCCTTTTTTCCCTGTGGTATACGCTATATTAAATTTATCAAGTACCATTAAACTGCTGTCAGAATTTCCATCCCTATAAAATTCCGTCTTCAATTTTATTCTGCCTTCAGAACTGCCTTCAAAATTTGCCCATCGCGCATAAGGCAGTCCATACCAATATTTCCCTTTATGTTCTCCCTGTCTGAAATTATGTTTGCTATTTGCTCCATACTGTGCCCATTCTATGTTCTCAGGGTCATACCATGCTTTTGTATCTATTACATAAATTACTGGTTTCCCTGAATTGTTTCTGCCTGCCAGCACAATTTCCAGTTTCCCATCTCCTTCTAAATCCGTTAAAATTGGAGAATTATCATAATTATTAAAATTTATATCTCCCAAATTAATTGGGAAACCTGCTACTTTTTCTCCAGTATTATGATATGCATATATTCGATTATCACCAACAATTATTACTTCTGGTTCTCCATCTCCATCTATGTCGCCAATAATTGGAGTAGTAAAATTATTTTGCCCCCACCCATTAAAATATGGTAAATTATATTCTTTCCCTTCTGAATTAATCACTTTAAATTGATTTTTATTGCTATTCCATAAACAAATTTCTAACTTATTATCTCCATCTATATCACCAAGTGAAATACACACTCCCGGCCTTTCATCCAATCCTGCAATTTTAATACTTTTCATAATACTTCCATCATTATCATAAATCAAAACATAAGGTTCATGGTATACAACACTTTCTTTTTCTGGGTCATCATCCATATTCCCTATTGCCAATGATAAATATTTAATAAATTCATCTTGAAGATTAATTCGGGTATATAGATGCGGCCAGCCAGATGTACTCATTTGCTGCTCTCGTTCATCCCATGTTAAATCCCGCCATTTATCAGGGACATTAATAGCTCCTATCCAGAAATCACTATTTACCATTATCTCTTCTTTTTTATCTTTATCAATATCCAGAAGCCCAATATTTGTAGATGGCGTATAAATTTGAGTAACAGGATAATTGCTTAATTTTAATTTAAAAGGACTATCTGGTTTATCTATATCCCATGCATTGATAAAAATATAATCACTTGTACCAATATCTGGCAATCCATCTCCATCAAAATCACCTGTATGTAAAGATGGTTCCTCAAAATAATTATAGTAATAATAATCTGCTCCAGGACCATTTACTTTTCCATGATTATCAAACATATATAATCCAGATGATTTATTTACCATCATCTCTTCTTTGCCATCAGAATTAAAATCTTCAAGAACTACAAAACCCCCTTCATCTCCAGATGCAAAACCTACTGGAAAATTCTCTATAATAGTTCCATCCGGTTTCCATGCATATAAACGATTGGGAGTATTTAATAATATTTCTAATTTCCCATCGCCATCTATATCCCCTGCTTCAGGATTGGTACGCCATGCCCATTTTGCATCATTTAATATTTTCGGCCATCCTTCACGTACTCTATATTCAGGCTTGCTGATTGTTGAATCATACACTTTCTCCCCCACGCTGAACCAAAAATTCAGTTGATGAGTGGATGAGTTGGTGGGTTGTTGAGTTGAACTCTTTTCGCTGCCTTCAGCCTTTATCTCCAGTATCTGCGCCATACCCGGAAGATTAATCTCTCCACTCTCCATCCATCCAACTTCATATCCTGGCGCAAGCTTTATCCCTTTTTCACCAGTGACTGATGACTGGAAACTACTGACTCCTTTACTCTTTCCACTAACCAGCAAATCTTCTGCCTCAATATCTGCCTGCCATAAATCACGTGTATATTTTGTTGTACTGGAAAAGTTTGTTTGCCATGTTATTAAAGCAGTGTCAGTGTCAGTGGTCAGTGTCTGTATATTCCCAACCGCATAATATATATTCCTATCCTCCCCAACATAACTCAACCATATTTTTTTCCCTTCCTCGCCCCTTGTGGGAGAGGACTGAGGTGAGGGGGTAATCAAAACATCAAAACTCTCTTTATACCCATAAGGCAATGGAACAACTTCTTCTCTCGCAAAATTATCGCTATTTGTTCTATACGCAATTTCCCTATCCTGCCGCAAATAAAATATAATTATTTCACTGTCATTGCGAGGTACAACAGATGTAGTGTCATTGCCAGGCGCAGCCGAAGCAATCTCTATTATCTTTGGCTTACTTCCAACCGCTATCTTTTTCTCGTCACCCCATATTATTTCACTGATTATACTTTGACTCTCTGACTCTCTGACACTTTGACTCTCTTTAATCCATATCGAGTTCTGCTTCTCATACACCAGCCATAATTGAGTTGATGAGTTAATGGGTTGTTGAGTGGATGAGTTAATTCCCGATTCTAAGAGCACAGGATTATGATTATTCCCCCCGCTTACTATTATTTCCTCTTCTCCCCATATTGAATTCTTACTTCTGTCTTCTGACTTCTGTCTTCTGTATTTTATATTCCCCCCATCTTCCCATATAAATATTAATTCTCCATTACTCAAACTATACAATCTTGCATTTTCCGGATTATTCTCAATATAGAATAATTTCTCAATCTCTTTTGGTGCGCTAATTCCTAAATATGGACTTGCCAATTTTACATTAAATTTCCCATTCTCTATTTTCTTTGTACCAGTATTTTCAATATCTATTTTCACTTTCGCAATATCAGTACTATCTATTTCAGGAGAAGCTGCCACTACCTGTAATTCTGCTTGTATCCCTTCCACCTGTATTTCATACCATGTTGTTTCTTCCTGTACAGACGCAAAATTTTGCGTCTCTACTGTAGTTGCTTGATTTATCAAGCCTGTTGTATCAAAACTTGCTGACTCCTGACTGCTGATTGCTGTCAGCTTTATATAATATTTCCCTGTCTTAAGCTGCTCTTCCAGCAACAACCCTGTATCATATTTTTCTCCAGCATTTAAAGTTATCTGTTTTTTATAACTGATTAATGGATAATTAGTATTATCTCTTAATTCAACACTATATTCCCCTGTCCCACGCACACCGCCAATATTTTCTATCTCAATTTCTACTTCTTCACCTGAATAATATGTTTCTCCTTCTGCCTTCATCCTTCTGCCTTCTGCCTTTATCTTAAACCCGGGTATATTAAATCTTGATATATGACTATTTAAAATTTCTCCATTTTTTTTACTTACTTCGATTTTAACATCATAATATCCTTCTCCTATATCATTTGGTAACAATACAGTATATTGATATGAATATTCTTTATTTAGAGGATTATATGTATCTGTCCAACTGCTATCCCAACCAAGATATGGTATGCTTAAATTAATTTCTGTTTCTCTTTCAACATCTGCTCCATAATATATTTCTATTTTCCCATTTAATAATTCATTCTGCCCATAAAAAGCTTTGCTAAATTCATTTTTTATTGCATAATTATTAGTTGCATTTATATTTTTATAATATGCATATTTCTGATTATTATAAATAAGAGTATAATACAATCTATATTCACCTGACTTTACATCATTCCAATTTACATTTAATTCTTTTTCTATTGTTATTCTATTCCCTGCTTCTATCGAACCAAAATTAAGTTCATCTGTTAATATGCTTTCTCCTGTATTCTGGTTTTCTAAACTTAATTCAATTTTTCCTCCTTTGCAAAGTACTTCACCTATATTTAATATGTCAAAATTAATTATATTTGTATCTTTCCAAAAATCAGGGCATTTTAGCAAGATATTCAAATAAGCATTTCCATACTTAATGTTTTCTGACACAGTATATCCAATCCAATCATTTATCGGATCATGCATTTTTGCTTCTATATAATAATATCCTCTTGTTAATGTACTGTCGAATTGAATATTTTTAACTATATTAATTGTCTCATAGGCTTTTATGCTTTCAATCAATGTACTATCTTTCCATTTCTCCTCATTATTTAATGCTCTCTTCATTGTTAATATTAAATTATTAAATGCTTGCGTTTGTTCA
>JACQWU010000081.1 GCA_016209155.1 Candidatus Desantisiibacteriota bacterium
AATTGCCCAAAGTTATTTGCTCCCCAGGTAAAAAGCGCTCCATTTGATTTAATTGCTATTGTATGACTTGTACCGCTTGCAGTCTTTATCCATTCATATCCTTTAATTGAAAAATTCCATATATAATCATTAAATAAATTATTTCCTGTTTGAGCTTTAACATCTCTTTTAACTTCAGCAATATATATCATTGTTTCTTTAAGAGCAGGATCCGGAATAAATGTTGCTGTAGTATCAGTAAAAATAAAACTACCGGGTACAATATTATTTTTAATATCTTTTAATATGAATGTATTCATATTTATGCTTGTTGTATCTATCCTTTCTGAAAACACAGCCGTAGCAGATATATTTACAGGTAATCCTTTTTCCCCGTTTACAGGATATGTTGATATCACCTGCGGCAATGTACGGTGAGTGGTAAATGTCCATACAAAATTTATTCCCATATTATTCCCGGCAATGTCTTTTATCCCTGTAGTCAACACTGCTTTATACATTCTATTGAGTTCCAATGGATTTGCCGGTGTAAATACTGCTATTTTATTATTGTAATCTATTCTGCCTTCAGCCATCAGCCTTCCGCTTTCAGAGCTGCTTTCCGAATAAAATGTATTTGTATTTATGCTTTGCTCATCCATTTCTTCAAAAAATTCTACTTTTATAATAGAATCAACAGAAACATTTTCTCCGTTTTGAGCAGGGCTGATTGCTTTAATTACCGGAGGAATATTGTCATATTTTATTTCTATTGGTACGGTTCTTCCTATAGTTGTACCATCTCCTATTTGTCCATAACTATTATTCCCAAAAGCCCATAGCGTATTATCTTTTTTTAAGGCAAGAGTATACCCCTTGCCGCAGGATACTTCCGCCCAGTCATTATCAATCCCGAGTTGTACAGGAATATTTTTATTTATTTTAGTCCCGTCACCCAATTGCCCGTTGTCATTTAATCCCCATGCCCATAGTGTGCCATTCGATTTTATTGCTGCTGTGTGCGCCTCGCCGGCTGCTGCTTTTACCCAGTTTCCATCACTCCCAACCTGTATCGGAATATTTCTGTTTATAGTTGTTCCATCCCCCAATTGTCCATACTTATTCCATCCAAAAGTCCATAGCGTGCCGTCTCCCTTTATTGCCGCTGTATGAAAGCCGCAGGATACATCCGCCCAATTATTATCAGTCCCAATTTGTTCGGGAATATTTTTATTTATAGTTGTTCCATCCACCAATTGCCCATCAAAATTATATCCCCATGTCCATAATGTGCCATTTGCTTTTATTCCTGCTGTATGATTTCCGCTTCCGGATATTTTTATCCAGTCTCTGCCAATACCAATTTGTTTCGGTGAATATCTCCCTGTCCATGTACCATCACCCAATTGCCCGTACCCATTATCCCCCCAGCCAAAGAGCGTACTGTCTTTTCTTATTGCCATTGTATGATATCTGCCGCCGGATACTTTTAACCATTTATTGGTACCTATCTTAGTTGGGGAATATCTATATGATGTTGTGCCGTCTCCTAATTGCCCGCTTTCATTATATCCCCAGCAAAAAAGCGTGCTGTCACCCAAAAGCGCAATTGTATGACTTCCGCCGCCTGATATGTTTATCCATTTATCTTTTCCTATCCGGGTAGGGAAATATCGCCACACAGTTGTCCCATCCCCTAACTGCCCTTCTGTATTTCTTCCAAAAGTCCATAAACTGCTGTCTGATAATATTCCTATACTATGCATCTGACCGCAGACCATTTTATTCCAGCCCGGGATAGTATAAAAATTCCATGTATAATCTCCCTGGAGACTATTTCCTGATAAATCTTTTATATTACTTCTAAGAGTAGCAGAATAACTTTTGCCTTTTACCAGATCACTAAACGGAATAAATATAATTGTCGTATCAGTATAATTAAATGTTCCTCTGATTAAATCATCATTATCATCTCTTAAAATAAATGTCTCGGAATTTATAGTTGTTGTATCCATATACTCGGAGAATCTAATTGTAATATTAGCACCCGGGATAATTTCCTTTTCCCCATCTTCCGGATTTGTGGATAAAATCTGAGGCGCTATTATATCCGGTGTGGTAAATCGCCAGATATAATCCTGCGCGAGCATATTCCCCGTCTGATCTTTTACTCCGGTTGTAATTGTAACCGTATATGTAGTATTGGTTTCCAATGGACTTGCCGGTGTAAACGTCACTATTCTATTATTAAAATTTATTCTGCCTTCTGCATTCTGCCCTCTGCCTTCCAAACCGCTTTCAATGTAAAACGTATTATTATTTATACTCGTACTATCAAGCGGTTCACTGAATACAGCGGTAATAATTGTGTTTATCGGTATCCTGCTTGCTCCATTATCCGGACTTACCAGCACAATTTCCGGCGCTATTGTATCTCTTGTCGCAAAATTCCATACATAATTTTCCTGTAATGTATTTCCTGATATATCCTTTACTCCCCGTGTAATCACTCCTGTATAGTTACTGTTATTTCTTAAATTTCTAACCGGTATAAATCCGGCTGTGCTGTCCGAATAATTCACACTGCCGCTTAATGTGTAATTCCCGTATTTTAAAATAAAGGTCCCTTTATTTATGCTTGAACTATCCATTACCTCTGAAATTTTATTTTTATTTCCGTATCAAGCGGAGTATTATTAACCCCGTTAACAGGGATAGAAGAAACAACCTGCGGCAGTGTTGTATCAAACAGTATTGGATCTGATACTTCTTCTGTAGTAAATGTCCACGCATAATTATTTCGTATTGCATTCCCTTCCAAATCTTTCACTCCGGTAGTAACCACTGCTGTATATGTTGTACTTGGTTCTAATATATTTACCGGTGTACATACCGCTATTTTATTATTATATGTTATATTCCCCTGTATACTGTATACTGTCTACTGTCTCCTGTCTACTTATTTTAAATGTGGTCCTATTTATACTTGTACTATCCATTTCTTTTGAAAATGACACACTTATAATTTTGTCCTGCTCAACACCTGATGCGCCATCCCCCGGATCAGTTGATACTATTCCCGGGATTATAGTCCCCGGCGCTGATGCTGTTGTAAAACTCCATGTATAATCCTCTGCCATACCATTCCCCGCTAAATCCTTAACTCCGGCTGTTACTACCGCTTTATACGTTGTCCCAGGTGTAAGCAGACTTACCGGTGTAAATGTCGCCACTCTATTATTATATGAAATTATTCCATTTACACTTACACTTTCATATGCACTGACACTGACACTGTCACTGACACTCGAACTATCCATTTCCTCTGAAAATGTCACACTAATAATTTTATCCGGCGCAATCCTGACAGCCAAATTCTGCGGATCAGCAGTTATTATCTCCGGCAAAACAGTATCAATGATTGGTTCCTGAAACGCGCTTTTTCTGTACCACATTACTTCATATCCCTGCATAATATATGACAGATCCAAATGTATATTTTGTATTTCATTTAAAAGACCGGGCTCTTCTTCAAGCTTTTCAATTTTCTTTATACAGTCAACTATATCATTTATACTTGTATCAATATCTTCTATACTGTTTTTCCCTCTATTTTTAATCAAATTTAATTTTTGTATAATATATTCTTTTTTATCGTATTCATCTGTCTCTAAATTTTCAACACTAAGTTCCGCCCTATCAATTATTTCATTAATATTTTCCTTAATCTCCATTTTTATTTCTGTTGTATTATAAACAAACCATTTGTCACCTGTGCGGTATTGCGTAAGCATCGTAAATAAATACGCGCCTTTTGCTTCCGGCAGGATATAACATTCATTTGTCTTTTTTATATCCGTACTATCCTGAACGCTGAAATTCCAGCGCAAATCACGAATCCCTGTCATCGTGCCATCCGTACTTGTTAATTCCAGATTATCATCAAAATTTCCCCGCGCAATTAAATCACACGCTCTATCAGCTTTAATTTCCATGCTTAATGGTATCATCTCATACGGTTCTTCTTTTATTTTATCAGGTTCAAGATATTTTATTATCCTTTGCATAAGTAATTCGCTTTTTCTCCTGTTTTCTTCATCCAGATTATTCTCGGGTTCATAAGTAAGAATAACAGTCTTTCCTCTGCCATATTCATTTGTAACTATGGCCGGCCATATTTTTTCTTTTAATTTTTTATTATGAAATTCCAGTTCTGCTCTTGTTATTCCTTTTGTCGGATGCACTTTAAATATATCACTTGCAAGCTGCATTTCAATCCCGGGAGACCATGTAGTATCTGTAACTCTGAGCGCGAGATTTTCTATATCAGACTTATATCCGCCCGGATCAACTCCCAGAAGATCCTTAAAGAGTTTAGGATAAAAAGTATCGGGGTCTGTTTTTATAAATATTAATCCATCACCCCTGTTAACGGCTTCTCCAAGTTCATACATACACTCTTTCCATTCTGAATTTTTAACAATCCTGCCGCATTTGTCACATTTCTTTTCATCCTTTTTTTGCGCGTTATCAAGCATGTACATATTGTGTATTTTGCATGCGTGCTGTCCAAAATTCCCGCTATTTTTCCCGAATCATACTTCGCGTCCAGCCCCAGATAGACCAATACATTTTTATATTCTTTATTTATATTAGTATTCATACTTAATACAATTTCCGGCTGCGGTGGCGGAGGAGGTGTGGTATCAAGCGTAACTATTGCTGTCTCTGATACAAATCCGCTTGCGCCTGTCTGTGTATACGAAACAGAAGTAATTATATTCTCCCCTTCCTGCAATTTTAATAAATATTCAAATTTCCCTTCCGAATCCGCGTAAACAATTCCAACAAGTCTATTATTTTGATAAATTTTCACTCTGCTATAGGCCTCAGCTTCTCCCCGTACCCAGAAATATTCTTCATTTGTTATATCCGTATCAAGCGCTATACTCGGCGCGCGCGGTATTGAAATACTCATCTGCCGGATATTATTATCCTCACAATATTCTCGAATAAAATTATCCGGATCAACACTAATCTGTAATTGTATTTCTGCATTGTTTTGACCTGTAGGGGCTTGATTCATCAAGCCCGCCATCACCGCTAAATCAATTCTAAACTCAACACTGGCTTTGCTTCCATTTTCGATAAGTTCAGGGATAATTATTTCTCCGATTCTTCTTATTTCCTGTGGAGACGCAAAGCATTGCGTCTCTACTACTATTCCCCTCGCCGGCAATTCCCTGTTTTTCTCCACCTCAACTTTTATTATCTTATAGCCATTCCCATATTCATCTATCTGCGTACTTCCCCATACAACATTTTTTATTAATAAATCCGGCAGTTTAGTCCCATAATCAAAATACTCTTCCTGCTCACTTATAATACCGGATGAGCTCAATCTTGCCAGTATCTTATGCTTCCCCGGCAGGACAGTCGTCCCGCCTGTCAACCCCGGCTCTATTACGGTTGTATCAAGAATCATAACTCCGCTTGTATTTATACTTGCCTTTTTTATACTTGTAGTATCAAGTTTAATATTAAGTTCTCCCTGCTCATTTTCAAGCCCCCATATATACGTTTTTAATTCAACATTTTCTGTACCGTAAAAATATTCCCTGCGCTTAAGCTTAATTTCGCTTAAATTCATATTCCCGACTTCAAAATTCTGCATCCCGCCTGCCAGAAATTCATTGCTTACAGTATCCTGCATTAAATAGAATAATTGATGTATCCCTGCTTCACCTGTATTCAAAACTCCATTTATGTTTATACTATTTTCACCTGCCGCGATTGTATATTCATTTGTATTAAACGGAATGTTATTCATGGACGGACATATAATCCATGTAATACACTTAACCTGTACATTTTTTGAACTTTTTATATGTATACCGCCTTTTATCTCTTCACCGGGCTGATATTTCTTTTTTTCAAGGCTGAAATACATCTGCTCAAGCTTTGTGCCTGATATGTCAAAAGCAGTACTGCCGGTTATCGTCTCATTC
>JACQWU010000349.1 GCA_016209155.1 Candidatus Desantisiibacteriota bacterium
ATGATTTTTTGAGAGGATACCTTTTTGACTATGGGAACAGAGAGAAAGAGAAAAATTCAAAGGATGCCTATTCCGTGATTATTAATGGAATAACATATAGAGCATCATTAAATAAAAAAATAAAATGCTTGTTATTCACCCCACGCTATAGTACAATGGTTTCAAAATAAATGTAATGATGTCGGCAATGCCGGAGGAGTCATTAAAATGAATAAAGTAAAAAAATCTAAAAAAAACCCATTACAGAACTGTATAAAAGAAAATTTGGCTGTTTATTCTGCCTCTACACTTTTACCTTCCGCACTTTCCCAAAAATTAGATATTGGTTTTCAACGGTCATGTACTTGTAAAAATAGCAATATAAATTGCATGACTCCTAAAGAATGGCTTAAAAGTCAAATTGGTGTCTGGCAATTTTTTTACGAAAAACGTGATATTAGAGATAAAACTGTTCATCCGGCAACATTCCCTATTTCGCTTTCAAAAAAAATAATATCCTTATTTACGCATGAAGGGGAACTTGTATTAGACCCTTTTGTCGGCAGTGGAACAACTTTAGTGGCTGCGAACGATTTAAATAGAAATGCGGTAGGATTTGATTTACAGAAAAAATATATTGAACTCTGTCAGCAGAGATTAGAACAGAACTTATTATTTACAACTACAAAACAAATTGCAATTCAAGATGACGCTAGGAATATTTCTAATCATTTGAATAATGAGACCGTTTCTTTAATATGGACGTCGCCGCCATACGCTAATTTATTAAACAGAGAAAGAAAAAATAAATCTCGCAGAGACCGTGATAATGGCCAATTAGGTAAAGTCGAACAATATTCGCAAGACTCTCGTGATTTGGGCGTTATGGAAATAGAGGAATATACAAAAACAATGGGTGATATATATGAAAAATTACTGCCTCTTTTGCGACCTAAGGCCCATTGTGTTATTAATGTCCCTGATATGTGGTGGGAAAATAAAAGAATTACTATTCATATTAGTCTTGTGGAGGAATTACGAAAACGCGGCTATGAACTTAGAAACATCATTATTTGGGACAGAACAAATGTGGTAAATTCAATAGGTATTTTCGGATGGCCAAGCAACTATATAACAATGGGCGTAACTTTCGAATATTTATTGGATTTCTGGAGGCCGGCATAATATGAAATTATTTACAAAAGATGAACTTATAAATGCTATAAAAAAACTATCAGACCATGGCTGGTACAAAAGCGTTAAAAAAACAGTGGATATTAGGAACGACGGAGCTGTGGGAAATACTCTGGAAGTTTTACTCGGAATAGAAGAAAACAATTTGCCGATACCCAATGCAATGGAGTGGGAATTAAAAGGACAAAGGGCAGACAGTTCATCTTTGCTGACTTTAAAACATATAGAACCGTCTCCCAGAGCGTCAAAAATAGTTCCACAAATTTTATTGCCTAATTATGGGTGGAGACATGAACAAGCAGGGAAAAAATATCCTGATACCGAAATGAGCTTTCGCTCAACAACTTATGCTACTGGATATACCAATAGAGGTTTTAGCATAGTTATTGATAAACAAGAAAATAAATTGAAATTTGTATTTGATTCCTCCTATACCGATAAAAGTAATCCCATTATTTCAAAATGGCTTGGCGAGGTTGAGAAAAAAACAGGATTGGGTTCTCTGAATCCAGAGCCTTATTGGGGACTGGATGATTTAAAATATGAAATAGGGGCAAAAATCAAAAATTGTTTTTATATAATTGCAGAAAGAAAAATAGAAAATCGTCATGAATATTTCAAATTTAAAGATTTATACGTAATGTCAGGATTTGATTTCAATGGTTTCATTAAATGTTTCCAAGAAGGATTAGCATATGTAGATTTCGATGCGAGAACAGGACATAATCACGGAACTAAATTTAGAATTCGTCAAAACGCTTGGAAAAATTTATATAATTCGGTTGAAAAAAAGCTATAAAAACGGATAATCGGGGGCGCATAGTGTACCCCCACTTGACATGCGGCTTTAGCACCAGGCGGTTCATTACAATCACTTTTGATAATGCCGTGCAATCCACATTTCTCTTACACTTATTAGCTATCCCCCTGTTCTTTCAACTATTTGTTTTTTCATGCACAGAAACTGACCAATGCAGGTAATATAATCATGGTGATAGATAATAATCCGGAAGTGATTAAAACAGCGGATTATATAATTGATCTTGGTCCGGTAAATTAAAAATTAAATATTAAATATCAAAATTATGGTGGCCTGCGGACATGTTTAATCGTGAAATAGTTTCATATTGAATTAAAATATTTCCAGATATATTTATCATAGGATATTGGATAGAAACTGACCAGCATGAAAACCGGAATGTTAGCCAACTCGAAAAGTATAATAAAGACATGTAAAAAGCCTCGACTTGACTACATGTTGTAATAATAGTGAAAATAGGGAAAAGGGATCCTGCAAAATAACATTAAAATCAAGAAAAGATTTTTATTATTGAAATAGTAAAATCTTTATGATACATTTATTTATATGAAAAATAAAATATACTTAGATACATCAATACCAAGCGCATATCTTGATTTTTCTAAACCTGTAAGACAATTGATTACTCAGAAATGGCTTGAAATAGAATCAAAAAATTATTCTTTATACATTTCAACTTTAACAATGGTAGAGATAAATAGGACTAAAAAAGATAGCAAAAAAAATACGATTAATAATTTAATAAATGAATATAATTGCAGACAATTAGAAATAAATGAAGAAGCAATAGAATTATCTAAAAAATATATAACTCATGGTGCTATTCCACCTAAAGAAGTAGAAAATTCGTTGCATATTGCAATAGCAACAGTAAATAAAATAACATTATTAGCTTCGTGGAATTTCAGGCATATTGTAAGTATTAATCCTATTATAAAAATAAATCAAATAAATAATAAATTTAATCATTGTTCAATACAGATAGGAACATTAGAAATATTCGTAGGGTCAAAATATGGCAAACTATAAAAAAGATTTTTGTAAAGATGAAGATTATTCTCTTTGGGAATTACATGAAATACGTCATGAAATATATAAGGACTTCGGTTTAAATAATTATAAAAAAATAAATGAACTAGGAAAAGCTTTATTTAAACAAATAAAATCCCCATTAGAAAAAATCAAATCAAAAAATAACTAAAATTTACAATCGGGTAATGTCCGGTGATGTGCGGATCAATGAAATACCGGTTACGCAAATGAGCGATAAACAGTTGGCATGCTTGCGCCGTGAACATATCGGATTTATTTTCCAGTCTTTTAATTTGATCCCGGTGTTGAGCGTTTATGGTAATGTGGAATTTCCGCTTTTATTACTGAAAACTCCGAAGAAAGAACGCAGGGATAAAGTGATGGAAACTTTGAAATGCGTCGGGCTGGAAGACCGGGCGGAGCACAAAACAGAGGAACTAAGCGGCGGTCAGCGCCAGCGTGTCGCTATTGCGCGCGCTTTGGTAACAAAACCGAGCATTATTTTATCCGATGAGCCAACTGCCAATCTTGATTCCAAAACCGGAAAAGCTATTATTGACCTGATGCAGAAGTTGAATGAAGAACAACGTGTTACACTGGTATTCGCGACGCATGATGCGTCTATTATTTCGCGTGCCAAACGGATCGTCTGCATTCTGGATGGTGTTATATCAAATGCTGATGCTGTGTTATCACACTAATTTTTTTATAAAGTAACTATATAATATAGTATTGATTTTCTATATTTAAAGTATTGTTTCTGGATTTTTCGATTATAACAAAGATTCAACAAAAAATCCTACCACCTGAATTTCACATGATGTATAATAATATCCATGTCTAAAAATATAAAACAAATATTTTTAATTTCAATTGCACTAATCTTAATACTCGCACAAAGAATTTTTACTGAAGATGTTTCCGATATCATCAATAGAAAATATTTTCCTGTTGTAAAAGAAGTACTGGACAAGGCAAAAAAAACAATATTTATGGTTATGTATATTGTAAATATGGATGAAAAAAACACGCAGTCGGAAGTTTATCAGCTATGTAATAGTTTAACTGATGCAAAAAAGCGCGGTGTGAAAATTAAAATAATTTTAGACCAGAGTATTGATTATGAAAAAACAGGGGATGGAAACGGTTTGCGTATTGAAGAAAAAAATCAAAATGCGTTCAGATTTTTCAAAAAAAACGGTATTGAAGTTTATTATGATACCCGGACTATTTTTACGCACAGTAAAGTTATAGTCGTAGATGAAAATATAGTTATATTAGGAAGTACTAACTGGTCAGATTCGGCTTTAAAAAAAAATAATGAAACATCTGTTTTAATAAAATCAAAAAATCTGGCAAATTCATTACTTGAAAATTTTTCAGAAATTGCTATTGATAAAGAAGCCGGCGGGGATATAAAAAATAGCGGGCTTCCGCTGGCAATATATAGATATTTTCTGGAAAATGAAAATCTTGCCGGCAGGATGATAACCAAACAGGATGAGAGGGCGTTTGACCTTTATCTTTTAATATTACGCGAATTTAAAAGCAACGCTTCAATAGATTTTAATTACGACAAAATGGCAATGTATCTCGGAATAGATAAAACTATGGATAAACCCGCTTACAGACGGCAGATTATTAAAACTTTAGATAAGCTTAACGAAACATATCATCTTATTAGATACGAACCGCAGTTTGGAAAAAATGCGAAAGTAACATTACTTAATTTAGAAAATAGTGAACTGCTGTATAAATATCCGGAAGAAAAATATTTTATCATACCGGAGGAATATTTTAGCTTCAAATGGGACAGAAAGCTTTCCTTTAACGCAAAATTTTGTTATCTGATAAACCTGTACAAAGTAAGCTTAAATAGCAGCGGTCTGTGGTGGAGCAATGCGCAGAAAATCCTCAGCGAACAATTTCATTTACATATAAGCACAATAAGCGAAGGGATGAATGAACTAAAAAATTACAAAATTATTGAAATACAATATTCCAGTATACAGGAAGGCTACGAATCAAGAGAACCTGCAAAATATAAGTTATTTGATTTATACGATCCGGTGAAACAGGCAGAAAAATTTGAAAACCTAAAAAAATTGTATAGCGCGGACAGAGTCAATCAGGCAAAAGAATTTGCCAGAGTTGTTTTTGAAGATAATAATCCTGCGATTGTTGAAGATATAATTTTATTAATTGATGAATTCGGAATAGAAAAATACCGCAAAGCTATAAACATAGCTTCCCAAAAAGCAGCAGATAATCCTAAAAGAACACATAAATATGTTGTTGGAATTCTGAGGGGAATGGATTAACCCGTCCCCTCGTCCTTTCATCCTTCGTCCTTCGTCCCTCGTCCCTTCGTCCTTCGTCCCTCGTCCCTTCGTCCCTTCGTCCCTTCGTCCCTCGCATTTAACTCATACGCTTTTTACAATAATGACAATATTGTGCTATAATTAAAAACAAAATATTAATTTTAAGTATACCTAATAAACTAATTGTTATTATTTTAAAGCCGTATTTTTTTGGAGATAAATTTTGTCAAATAAAGATAACTTAATAGAAAAAATAAATTTATTATTAGTTGAAGATGATAAAGATTTTAGTAATGCATTAATACCAAGGTTGATCAGGAGAAACTTTAATATTACTGTTGCTGATTCTGCGGAATCAGCTCTG
>JACQWU010000323.1 GCA_016209155.1 Candidatus Desantisiibacteriota bacterium
TAGAGAGAAATCTTTGAAAATTAATGAGTTAGAAGACTTTATGTATTCTCCCCCCTCTCTAGTCCTCAAATTGCTAATTTTTTTATACCGTTTTTCAATCTAATCAAGTTAAAATTTATTAATGTAAATATTGAAACTGATTATTTAAAAATAAAATGATAATCTTAGCTTCTATTGTCATTCTGAGCAAAGCGAAGAATCTGTTTTTAAAGTATGAAAAGCAGATTCTTCGCTTCGCTCAGAATGACAGAATTATTTCATCATACAAAAAGGTTTTTATGATCTTTTAAAAAAATTTGAGGGCACAGAGAAATTATTAGTTTTTCTCCGTGTTCTCTGTGGTTCATTTTTTATCCTTTCATTTTACTTTTGACAGTACCAAAATTTATAACAGTTGATCTGCTTGCTCTATATCCAAATTTCCTTCATATACCTGTTCTAATACCTTCTCAATAGAATAAGACGGTGTTGATTCCAAACTAACATGCAATGTCCTATCTGATTTATTTAATTCCTTTGACAGAAATCCGGCAAATTCACGAATTGTCGGATAATCATATATTTTGGTTGCTATAATCGAGATGCCATACTGTTTATTGATCACCCGCACCCACTCCACACCTGTAACTGAATCCAATCCCATATCAATAAAAGGTTTATCTATATCAACTTCACTATGTTCCATGTATAAGGTTTTCGCTAAGCTTATTGCTAATTCCTCCTGTAATAATTTTATTGATACGGGATTATACTTTTGAATCACAGGTTTAGAATTGTCCATTATTTTTAATTCTGGTAATGACTTACTTATAGATGGCAGAATGATTTGATTTTGATCTGATGTTTTGTGAGCCGGCAGTTGATTATCTGACAAAGAAGCTAACTTTATTTTGTTTGGTTTTTCAGATTTATTGGATAAAATGATTACTTCTGCAGGTTCGGTCTTTAAAGGGTGTTGAGATAATATCGAACGTGACTTGTCTTCAGAAAGATGAGAGGCTTTTTTATCCGCTAGAGAATGTATTGACTTTGCATCTGTTGAGGTGCTGCTGCCTGATGGCATAACATTATTTTCTGACAACCAATATCTCTCTTGAACAAAAGGGTATGTAGGCAAACTTATGCGATGAGGTTTTTTATCACTGTAAAGTTTGCTCCAATTAACATTCAGCCCCTTGCACCAGAGATCCAAAAGTTTATCATACTTTTTCCTGCTGATCCAAGTATCAATTGTTTTTTCAATATCTTCATCTTCTGCAATAATAGCCAGTACATCTTTACTGCGCTTAACCTGCCCTCGATAGAGGTTCTCAAAATTATCCTGTCCTTCCAAAAACTTCTTAAGTTTTTCTTCAAGTTCTCTGATTGACGACACCATTATTGCCAGGCGATCTTCCATTGCTTCACGTCCCACTTGAAGGGTATAGGCTATATCTGCTAAATTAGCATCCAAGAATTGCTGTTCAAGAATCGCAGCCAATAATCGTTGAACTTGCTCTTTAAGGCGATTTTCATTTTTTGCTGATAGTATTATAATTGCAGGGTTCTGAGGGGTAATTGTAATTGACAACTGATTCTCTTTCTTTTGAATGAATTCTTCGATTATAACATAGGCATTGGCTCCGCCCGCACCAAAAGCAGAAATACCGGCAATTCTTGGATATTCTTTAGTCGCTCCATTGATTTCCAATATAGGACGTTTCCATTCAGCAAGCTCTTGTTGAACAACAAAGGGAGTGTTTTTGAAATCAATATTGGGATTAAGTATCCTGGAATGCAGCGATGGCACAAATTGTCTGTATTTCATCTGTAATAGGACTTTTGTTAATCCCGCTATACCTGCTGCTGATTCCAAATGTCCTATATTTGACTTTACTGATCCGATCGAACAGTATTGCCTATCTTCTGTATATTCTCCAAATGCCTTTGTCAGTCCTGTAATTTCTATTGGATCTCCCAGAGATGTCCCTGTTCCGTGAGCTTCTATATAACTAATTGTCCGAGGGTCTATCTTCGTCCTTTTTAATGCCTCCTTTATCATGTCCGTCTGGGCATTGGGATTGGGGACTGTGTATCCATTGGTCTTTCCACCTGTACTCAGCATTGTTCCTTTAATAATTCCATAAATATGATCATTGTCAATATTTGCTTTGTGCAATGGTTTTAAGACAATCGCTCCTACTCCCTCTCCTGCCACAAACCCATCTGCCTGATTCCCAAATGATTTGCATTGATTGCTTGAAGACAGCATGGTCATTTCAGACAATTTAATATAATGCTCGGGATTTACAATCAGATTGACTCCTCCTGCTATGGCGCATTCACTTGTGCCACTATGCAGACTCTCAACAGCCATATGAATCGCTGTTAATGAAGAAGAACAGGCAGTATCCACTGCTATACTCGGACCTTGAAAATTCAGAAAATATGAAAGACGATTCGCAATAGACCAATAGCTTGAGCCGGTAGGATAGTTTCCATTCATAACCCCAACAAACACTCCAATCTTTCTACTTCCGCAAAGTGTTGCTGGCGTATATCCTGCATCTTCAATGCTTGAATATGCTATTTCCAAAAACAGACGCTCCTGGGGATCTATCTGTTCTGCTTCTCTTGGAGAAATCTGAAAAAATGCAGGATCAAATTTGTCAATATTCTTGATAAAACCTCCCCATTTAGTATATATTTTTCCTTTTTTCCCTTTTTCTTCATTAAAGTAGGTTTGCCAATCCCATCTATCTCCCGGAATCTCAGCAATGCAATTTCTGCCATTTTTTAAATTATTCCAGAATTCAATAATATTATCTGCTTCCGGATATCGTCCTGCAAGCCCAATAATAGCAATATCCTGAAATCTGAAATTTTGAGACTCTGTTTGTTCGGTTTTTTGATTATACCGCTTCAGAAAGCGTCTGTTTTTTCTTATTGGCAAATTGTGATTCTCCGGTGAAGATGTAACATATATTTCATCATTATGAGAAATCTCTTTTTGATGTTCATGCTCATCCAAACCCACCAGAGTAATCAATGATTCCTTCTGAGTTTTTATAAGATGATCTGCTACACCATCAATAGTTTGATACTCAAAAAATAAAGTGCTTGTAATATTATTCAGTACTTTACTGAGAGCACCGGTAAGCCGGACAATGAAAATTGAATCAATTCCATATTTTTCCAGAGGTGTTTTGGAATCGATATTGTGAGCGGGGATATTAAGGATTTCACCAACTAATTTTTTAATATAATTTATAGTTCTATCACGAAGAGAATCATACTTAATTTCACCGGTTGTCGAATACCTTTGTTCTATGGGCTGCTCTTTCCTTACTTCTGCATTAACTTTCTTTTGAACAGACGGTATACTCATTTTTGGCATTAGTTTTTGCCGGACAACCCCATCACTTTCAGCAACTATAATTTGTTGACCTAATCTATGAGACTCATGTGCGGGGAAAAATACTGCCCCGAACCCTTCCTCTTTCAATACTTTTTGCCATGTCTCAGGATATAATCCGGGACAGCCAGGGATACGCAAACCTATATCCTCATACAGCCACCATCCTTCCAGAAGACCGAATGTCAGGTGTGTAAACAATGATGTATTGGTTATCTCATTTAGAAGTATAACTCCATTTTTTTTGAGCGCTGCTTTGGCATTCTGTAATGTCTGCCTTATTTTTTTCGTGGCATGCAGCACATTTGCAGCAATCACCAGATCATAACCTCCGGCATTTATTTTTTGGCCTGCTATTGGCGCACTTACATCAAATATACCGTAAGTCAAATATGGGTTCTCTTGCCCATACTCTTTTTCCGAATGCAAAAGAAATGACATGGAAATATCCGAATAGCAATACTCTTCAATATTATCCTTATACCTCCTAAGTTTCCTGAAGACTATCGTGCTGGTACCGCCTGTTCCTGCTCCTATCTCAAGTATCCGAATCCGTGCAGATGGGTCTTGTTTAAGTCTCTCCTCAAAATAGTCAACTACAACATTGGCAAGCACTTCATTAAAGTAATCCGCAACAGGATTATCTTTAAATATTCCTTCAACCAATGACATTGAAGCATTCGGAAATATTATGTCTGTGGCATTCATCTTCCCTTTGAGAATATCAGGTAGTCCTCGGAGAGTTGTCGCTAACAATATCACTTTTGCTTTCATATTGGGGTCTTTCAACCACTGACCCTTTTTCTGTTCCCATTCTTTCCATAACACATTTATATCTACTCGATTCTTATCTACAACAGTATATAACGCTCCATCAAAGTGTAAGTAATGTTTCCGTACCAAAACAGAGATACTTTCTTTTAACCATTTATCATAAAATTCACTCAGACCACTCTTTATTTTGAGGTCAGCAAGCGCCACCTGATCTTCTGTAAATATGCCAATAGCTTGTAATTGCTCCAAGAGTATCCGGCAGATAACTTCTTCCATTTCCGACATGGCATCATTTTCTTTTAATACTATTTGACGGGTAGATAAAATCTTATCTTTAATGATTTGAATAATCGAGGGAAGGGTATTTTCATAAACCGCAATCGCTTCATCTGTATTGACTCCCTTCATAACTAAAGGTTTTATAATCTTTATCATAGCTATCTGATCCATCGGGGATACAAGTAGTGTTTCAGTTGCTTTCATACCTTCCGGTGGTTCAATGGAGCCGATCCCTGCTTGTGCTATCCTCTCCTGATATGCTTTTGAAGAAACAACCCCTACACTGCCCCAATAGCCCCAATTCATTATTTTCACAGTACATGGCCATTCAAGAACAAGCTGATGGGCAAAAGCATCGTTAAATGTGCAGCCTGCAGCATAGTTACTCTGTCCCGCAGCTTTTACATATGATTGCATGGAAGAGAAAAAGAGGACAAAATCCAATGGCTCGCGTTTGAATACTTGTACCATTCGCACACTTACGCTAACTTTCGCTGAAAGAGCTGAATTGAATTGCTCTTCTTGCATATTTGCAAGGCTTTGATCCAGGAGCACAATTGCTGAATGTACTATCCCGTTTATATTTATATATCGTTGCTTAATCTCTTCATAGGCGCGCTGGAGGTCATCTAAGTTCGATGCATCAGCTGAAATATATAGCGGTGCAGGGCCTAAGTCTGTAAGTCTATTTAATTTTGCTTGAATAGTTGGATTATTTTTTCTTCGTCCTATCCATATGATCTGAGCTTTATAGTTACGAATCATATACTCGCTCCAGACCTCTCCGATCCCTCCTGCGCCTCCTATCACCACATACACACCCCCGAATTTATAGTTAGCACTGGTCTGATTAGAATGAGGGCAATCTATTAATAACAAGTTTTGTCGATACCATTCACCTTTATTATAGACCCATGCTTCTCCTTGGGAATCAGCCGGTAGCGTAAACATATCATAAATTGGCCATTCATCTCTGCTATCCAAATCAATGAACCGGATATTCCAGTTAGGATATTCTTTGGCAAGAGAGCCAACTAGCCCATTAATGCTCGCATGAGATGGATTCACTCGATCACCTTTGTGAATAGGTTGAGACTGAATCGTGATTACACTCCAACCTAAATTTCTAGTATCATAGTTCAAACTCAGAAAAGCCTTAATTATTCTAAAAACTTGCAGCACCCCACAGTTTTGGTTTTCTATAATTGCTTCATCCGCTAGTGATATCAAAGGCGCATATGGAGCAATCCATATAACATGATCAATAGTACTGTAATCTCGCAATTTTTGAGTAATATTCTCTATGGTATCATCAGACTCTATGTCTAATGCATATGCGTTTGGATAAAGCTTCTGAATAGCAAGCCTGTTATTTTCATTTCCACCTATAATCACAACCTGCTTTGTTGATAAAGGAAATATATCTCCATTTGGTTTTGGTATTGAATCCCATACAGGTGTCAGCAAGATATTGCCAACTGGTAACTCGGAGACAGAAGCTTGAATTGCGCTTTCCATCGTCCTTAATGAAAGTCCCTTCATACGCACGCAAACATTACCTTTATCATCACATAAATCAATCTCAAATTTGTATATTATGCTCCCTGCTTTGCTACCATTACTATATCGGATAAATGCCCACATCAGCGATGCGCATTTTCCAAAAATTTCAAGTTCCTCTAGAGCAAATGGCAAGATCGGCTTGCTATAAACAACATCATCAGACAATATCGAATTATCATCACCTATCATTAAACCTATTGATGCTTGCAAAGCTGAATCCATTAAACAAGGATGCAAAACAAATTGATCTTTAGTATCAGATATAAATGAAGGCAAAGACAGCTTCGCCAACATTTGACTGTCTCCTATAAGCACTTCATTTATACCCTGATGTCTCGAACCATACTCAATCCCCATTGCCTTAAATAACTCATAACATTTGCTAGAAGAAAGTTTGCTTTTGGTACATTGAGCTTTTAAATCTTTGATATTCAAAATTGGAATTTCAGAAATCGAAATAAGATGTGCTATTCCGCTGCTGTGAGTTACTATATCAACATCGCTTTCTTGAGGTGTGCTGTAAATCTCATAAACAATCTCTTTGTTATTCTCAGGATAGAGTCCGATGTGAACATGGACCGGTTGTCCATTTACTGATATGGGTTTTGCCCAAACAATATTCTTCAGGCTGATCCCTGTCAGATCTTCACGCAATGCTTTAGTTGACTGTTCCACTGCTGTTCGGGCCATTTCAAGATAAGCCACCCCTGGTAAAACTTTTTGGCCATTCACGACATGATCCGCCAGAAAAAACTCGTCACCCGTAAAAGTAGAACTGAACCGCTGCTCAAATAAATCTGAAGTGTTTTGATGGAGTAAAGGATGAACAGCAGAAATATTAACCATGCTTATTGTTTTACTGCATGCTGCGGAATCTATATCAGTCACCCAGTAACGTTCTTTTGCAAATGGATAAACAGGCAGGGGAATCCGCTTCGGTATTTGATTTGAATATAATAATCCCCACTCTATCTCCACACCATTTACCCAAAGCCGCGCTAATCTTGTAAGTTTTTTTTTATTCAGCAATTTTCTTAGAAATTCTTTCCCCTCTTCTTCTTCACCTAAAAGTTCTATTTTCTCTTTATTTGATTTTATATCCCCTCGATAAACATTTTCAATATCAGATTTTCCCTCGCTATATTGCAACAATTTTTCCAGTAATTCTTTTGTGTTAGATACCACTAATGCGAGTCTCTCTTCCATTGGTTCCCGTCCCACCTGTAGGGTGTAGGAGATATCCAATAAGTCCGTATCTGATACGTCTTTATTTTCTAAAAATGCCGCAATCTCTCTTGAATATACCTTCAGACGCTCTTCATTCCTAGCAGAAAGAACAATAATATATTGTCCTTCCAATGTAACATTAGGACTATTTAATGATTTGTATTCCTCTAATATCAGATGAGCATTTGATCCTCCTGCTCCAAATGCGCTGATACCAGCACGACGAGGATATATCTTATCCTTCCCTGCTTCTTTTATAACAGGTTGTTTCCATTCCTTAAGTTCGCGTTGAATATAAAATGGTGATTCCTCAAAATTAATATTGGGATTCAGTTTCTCAGTATGGATAGAAGGCACCAACTGCTTATGATTCATCTGTAGTATCATCTTCGTTAATCCCGCTATACCTGCTGCTGATTCCAAATGTCCTATGTTTGACTTCACTGATCCGATCGAACAGTATTGCCTATCCTCTGTATGTTCTCTAAATGCCTTTGTTAACCCTGTAATCTCTATCGGATCTCCCAAAGATGTCCCTGTTCCGTGAGCCTCTATATAACTGATTGTCCGAGGGTCTATATTCGCCCTCTTTAATGTCTCCTTTATCAGACTTGCCTGAGCATTGGGGTTCGGTACTGTGTATCCTTTTGCCTTACCGCCAGAATTAATAGCCGTAGCCTTAATAACAGCATATATATGGTCTCCATCCTCAATCGCTTTCTGCATTGATTTTAAGAGAACCGCACCCACTCCTTCTCCAGGCACGTACCCGTTTCCGCCTTCTCCAAAACTGCGACATCTTCCATCACTTGAGGCAAATTTCAACTGGCTTAACAAAATATATTTATTCGGATGGATCGATACATTTATTCCTCCGGCTATAGCTAATTCGCTTTCCCCTCTTCGTATACTTTCACAGGCAAGATGTATTGCTGTCAGGGACGATGAGCACATTGTATCTAATGCAATACTCGGACCCTGAAGGTTGAAATAATAAGATACTCTATTAGCTATCGATGCATGCAGGGATCCGAGAGCAATTATATTTCCTTTTTGGGATTCCTTAACTCCAAATAACTGATATTCGCTATACATCACTCCGACAAATACACCCACCCGATTTTTCTCGATACGGGCAAGCGTATAGCCAGCATCCTCAATTGTGTGCCATACTGTCTCCAAAAAAAGCCGTTCCTGCGGATCCATAACTTCTGCTTCACGCGGAGCGATGTTAAAAAACAACGGATCAAATTTATCCACATCTTCTATAAAACCACCCCATTTGCTGTAACTGTTTCCTATTTTCTCTTTGTCAGGATTGTAATATTCCTGATAATCCCATCGATCTTGCGGTATCTCAGTAATACAATCTTTTCCTTTTTTTAAATTTTCCCAATACTCCTCTATATTTTTTGCCATAGGATATCTACCACTTAATCCAATAATAGCAATATCTTCTGTCCCATTCTCAGCTTCTTCACTTGAATGCACAAATCTCCCAGGCCGTTGATATCTCTTCAATTCATTATCCTGATATACTTTTTCTTCCATCCCCTTTGTTCCTGTTTTATTATATCCTCCAATTGCTTCCAGCAGTCTTTCTATGTGGTTCTCTATAAAATATTTTGTAAGTTCTCTTATATTTTTATATTCAAAAAATAAAGTTTTTGATAATACTCCAAAATGCTCTTCAAGTTCCCTGGTTACATTCAAGATCATCACAGAATCTATGCCGTAACGCTCAAAAGGATCTTCTGATTGTATTTTTGAAGACTGTAGCTTTATCTGATGAGAGATTATATTTTTTAAAAATATCTCTGCTTTTTCCTGTAACTGAATCTTCTCTTGGAGTCCATACTGTTTGCTGTTATATTCCACATCTGCTGAATAATCTTTATTCAACGCATTCTTTATTTGCTCGCCCTCTCCTTCGAGAACAATCAATTGTGAAACAGGAGATATCAATCCGTCTTCAAAAACCTGAATACCTTTTTCATTGCTTAATGGTCTAGCTCCGGTCAGTTTCTTGTAAAAAGCTATGGAATCCTCAGGTACCACCATACCTCCTGATTCCCATAATGGCCAATTAATAGAAAGTGTTTTGCCGGATCGTTTTCCTTCTTCTTTCCATTGGCGGCGCATCTCTGAAAAATTATCCATAAAACTGTTTCCATATGCATAATCACTCTGCCCTATATTACCTGTTATTGCTGCAATAGAAGAAAACATCACAAAAAAATCTAAGGGATATTCCTTAGTAACTTCGTCCAACCATATAGTGCCATATACCTTTGGTGACAGAACAGCTTCCATATTTTCTTTTGTCTTCTTCAGCATTAAAGAATCACGAATCACACCAGCGCTATGAATCACTCCATGTATTTCTCCAAAACGGGATCTTGCTTTTGAAATAAATTTCTCTACATCCCCCTTTTGTGATATATCAGCTTTGATATACATTATTTTGGAACCAAGTTTCTCTATTCCCTGTAATTTCCTTTGTTTTTCATTAGACAAATCAGAACGACCTACAAGAACCAATCGTGCCTTAACCTTTCTGGCTAAGTGCTCTGCAAAAATTAGCCCCAGACCACCTGCACCTCCGGTGATTACATATACTCCTTCTTTTTTTAACGGCAAAGATATATTGGCTTTGTTTGTCAGCTTAAATTCTTTATAATTTTTTATAAATCGTGACCCGTCTTTATAACAAATCTCAACATTTTTCCTATCTTCTGACTGAAATTCAGGCAATATCAGATCAAGTAATCGTGAAGGATTTAGGTTGGTTTTAAATTTCTTGGTTATTTGTAAATCTATAATCTTATAAATAAAATTAGGATTTTCCATATGGATAGTTTTTGCAAAACCTGTTACCCCTGCATATTGCGGTAGCAGCTCATTAGCATGACTTGAATAGACATATAACAGATGTATCTTGCCTTTTATTTTTTGCTCCATAAGTCCCTGACTCAGATGAAATATAGAGTATATGCCATGGTCAAGCTGATTTCTGAGTGCATCTTCCTTATTTGTAAATTGTTCTTTTGACCACAGATGAATAATTTTATCGGGCATTTTATCTTTTTCTCTCAAAGTCTTAAATAACCGGCGATAATCATTGGGCTGTCCGGGATTTATCTCATAAATATTATTTCCCTTATCACTATAACTTTCTTTAGGTTTCACTAATATGACCGCGGGAGTATTATTATCATTTTTTATGCGATTATTTAATGTATTAAATACTTCCTCTCCTGTATCAAAAAACAAAATAGTTCCTCTTTGAGCCTTTATTGTCTCTTTCGTAATAAGTTCCATCTTTTCCCATTCGCCGTGAAAATATAGTGTCTCATGAGTATTCAAATCAGTAATACGTTCTTTGTTCAGTAACTCATTATCATTAAAACCTTGTATGGTCTTAGTTTTGTTGTGAAATAGCCGTGGTAAAAAATCTTTTATTTTCACTAAAGCACTTCCACCCTCATCAACTAATTGAATATGAAATTTATTTAACGGCGCATCTTTACTATATCCATTTTCTGCTATTGCTACATAAACATAAAATTTCTCAGGTAACGGCATTTTTATCTCTAACTCTCCAATTGAAAAAGGGACAGAGAGCATGGATGCTGTCTCATTACTTACCATCAGCCAGGCAACTGTCTGTAACGCCCCATCCATGAGTGACGGATGAAGTACGAAATCCTGAAACTCCCCTCTCAATTCCTTAGGCAGCTCTATCAAAGATAAAGCTTCTCGCTCATTATGATACATCTTCTGTATTGTTCGAAAACCTGATCCATATTGAAGCCCTACGGATTGAAACATATCGTAACACTCTTTTCTGCTCTTAATATTCGGACATCGCGCTCGTATGGCTTCAATATCAATGAATTCATTATTATCAGAGATTTCATCATAGACTAATTTCCCGTACGAATAGATTATCCTGCTGTTAACTTCTCCAGTAGTGCTAATCTCAAAATCCACAACACCCTTATCTCTATTTGAATATAGGCTTATTAAGACATCCTGCATCCCATCTGTCACTGTAACCGGTTTTACCCATATAATATCCTTTAACTTTCTTACCTTACCTTTTCGATAAGCTAAATTACCAGCTGCTCTTGCCATTTCTAAATGAACAACACCTGGCAGCATCATTTCATTTTCAACAATATGATTTTTGATATATGAGTCTTCACTCGTGAATACTTTTTTATAACATTGTTCTTCCAACGTAGATTCATTAGTATCAATCAGTGGATGAAGCATCGCAATCTGACTTTGTCTAGTGCTTATACCTTTGATGTTTTCAGATTCTGATATCCAGTATCGATCCCTGGCAAACGGATAGGTAGGCAATGAAATCCGGTTTGGTTTATGTCCCGAATACAATAAACTCTTGTCTATTTCTATACCTACTGTCCAAAGCTGTGCTAATTTTTCAATTTTCCTATCATTTATTAAACTTCCTATAAACTCTTTTCCTGCATTTCCTTCAATCAAAATACCTACTTGTGCTTTACTTACCTTTACATTACCCTGAAAGATATTTTCTATATCTGCTTTACTTTCATAATATAGAGATAATTTTTCTAGCAAATCTTTTGTGTTTGATACTACCAATGCCAGCCTCTCTTCCATTGGTTCCCTGCCAACATGTAAAGTATAGGCAATATCTGCAAGAGAAATAGCGTCTTTATTTTTTTCTAAATATTCATGCATCTCTAGAGCATATGTTTTGAGCCTTTCTTTATCTTTGGCTGAAAGCATGATAATATATTGTTCCTGATTTTCTATTCTCGCTTGTAAGTTCGGCTTTTCATACTCCTCTAATATCAGATGAGCATTTGATCCTCCTGCTCCAAATGCGCTGATACCAGCACGACGAGGATATATCTTATCCTTCCCGGCTTCTTTTATAACAGGTTGTTTCCATTCCTTAAGTTCGCGTTGAATATAAAACGGTGATTCCTCAAAATTAATATTGGGATTCAGTTTCTCAGTATGGATAGAAGGAACTAACTGCTTATGTTTCATTTGCAATATCACTTTAGTCAATCCTGCTATCCCTGCTGCTGATTCCAAATGTCCTATGTTTGACTTCACTGATCCGATCGAACAGTATTGCTTATCCTCTGTATATTCCTTAAATGCCTTTGTTAGCCCTGTAATCTCTATCGGATCTCCCAGAGATGTCCCTGTTCCGTGAGCCTCTATATAACTAATTGTCCGAGGGTCTATATTTGCCCTCTTTAATGTCTCCTTTATCAGACTTGCCTGAGCATTGGGGTTCGGGACTGTGTATCCGCTTGTCTTCCCCCCCGCATTTATGAAAGACCCTTTGATGACAGCATATATCTGATCTCCATCTGCAATGGCTTTCTTTAACGGTTTTAATAGCACTGCTCCAATTCCTTCTCCATCCACAAATCCATCTGCATCATCACCAAATGCCCTGCATTTTTCATCTCTTGAAAGCATGTTCATACTCGATAAGTTGCTGTAGTGCGCTGAGTGAAGAATCAGATTGACTCCGCCAGCTATCGCTGCTTGACTCTCACCTCTTTTGATGCTCTCGCATGCAAGGTGAATCGCTGTCAGAGATGCCGAACAAGCCGAGTCTATAGCTATGCTTGGTCCCTGAAGATTGAAATAGTATGAAACCCTATTTGCTATCGACCAATATGCCACTGGACTACCGTATCGGACATAATTATTGTTCATTACTCCTACAAAAACCCCTACTTTGTAATCTATCTCAGCAAGCGCTTTTCTCGTAATACCTGCATCTTCAAATAATGACCATGCTGTCTCTAAAAATAAACGTTCTTGTGGATCCATATTTTCCGCTTCTTTGGGAGATATGTTGAAAAATAAGGGATCGAATCTATCTACTTCATTTATAAATCCTCCCCATTTGCTATAGCTTTTTCCTGTTTGTCTAGAATCAGGGTTGTAATACTTATGCCAGTCCCAGCGGTCTATGGGGACCTCGCTTATACAGCTTTTACCACTCCTGAGATTTTTCCAAAAAGACTTGAGACTCTCTGACATGGGATAACGCCCACTCACACCGATGATCGCTATGTCATGAACAGTATCTGGATTTTTTGAATCATCTTCCGGTTTATCACCCATAGTCTTATTCTCTGATTCTCCCTTCGTAAATCCATATTTCATCTCTGACAAACCTTTCTCTTTTTTTACTTTGTCAGTAGTAAATATCTGATTCGAATTTTCTAAAAAAGAAGGTCTTTCCAGACTAAATCTCTTTTTAATATCATTCGTATAATTTTTAATAAAATAGTCTGTCAATGCCCCTGCCGATGGGTATTCAAATAATAATGTAACCGGTAGCTTCCCAAAGTCCCGTTCAAAATTTTTATTAAGTTCCATTACTATAAGAGAATCCACACCGTATTTTTCAAAATTAGACTGTTCATCCATATCTGTTTTTTTTATCTGTAATACTTCTGAAAATATACTTTTGACATATTCCATTACCTTTTCCCGCAAACCATTTGCCGATGCTGGAATATTAATAGGCTTTTCATTGTAGTTTGAACCAATATGTTTAATCTCTTCAGGATACCTCTCCTTTACTTCTTTCTCAGGCTTTTTATTTTCCTTTATCAGCACCATTCCATCGCTTTCTCCGATAATTATTCTCTGTGCTGTTTTATCTTCAGTTATATTTGGAAGACCCAAAATCTTAGCTTTCCTGAACCCGTTTGACTCAAATATTCCTCTCCAGTTTTCCATCTCTATCAAAGGTGAATTCTTCAAACGATTCTCACTATCATTAAAAAGCCACCATCCATCTGTTAGTCCGAATATCAGTGTAATAAAGTCTTGTACACGGATCAGTTCATTCAGTATAAATAAACCGCTTGTTTTAAGCAGTTTTTTGGTTTGATTTAAAGTGTTATCTATTCGTTTTGTGGCATGTATCACATTGGTGCCAATCACTACATCTATGCTATTAGGCTCGAAACCTTGTGCTTTAGGATCCTCCTCAATATTTAATGCCTTGAATTCTACAAAGGGATACTCTACTCCAAATCTCTTTCTGCCGTACTGGGTAAATCCTACTGAAATATCAGTATAAAAATACCGAATCTTTTGTGCATATTCTCTAATTGCCTCTAAAACAAATTTACTCGTTCCTCCTGTACCTGCTCCTATTTCCAAAATCTTTATCTGCTCAACATCACCTTTATGAAGCATATACCTTATGTAACCACTTACAATTGTTGCCATAAACTGATTATAATAATCTGCAATTACATTCCCCTTATAAACACCCTCTACTAATGAAAAGTCGCCCCCAGGAAACATAATTTCCATATAATCTCTTTTTCCTGTAAGAATATCCGGATAAGACTGTATACATGCCCAAAGGAGATCCACATGTGACCTTATCTCAGGATAAAGAGATAACAACTGTTTTTTCATATTTACATTATCTTTTAACTCCTCTTTTAGTTCAGCATTTTCTAGTCGAGAATTGGTTAATATCTCCTGACCTGTAAGTTGGATGAATCCTGCTTTGACTTGAATTTCCAGTAAAGCATCAAACATTTGGTAATAGTCAGGGATTATCTTTAATTGCATTATTAAATCTTCTTTATAGTATCGTTCTCCTTGATACTGAAACACGCCCATGCTTTGAAAAGTATAAATTAATAATTTATGACTAAACTTTTCCAACTCGCTAAAAGCCTGCAAAAGCCTAAGAACCGTATCAATTTCAGGTATTTTGGGTTGTACTTGTGTAATTACAGTTTCAAGGATTGATGGAATGGTCAGAGGATAAAGTTCAATCCAGCGATTCTGGTCTATTCCCATCATCTCGTATAAGCGTTTATCTGCTTTGACCGAAATGATTTGATCCACCCTATAAGCTAATGTTCTCTTAATTGCCTCCATACCTTCTTTAGGCTCTATTGAACCTAAACCCTGTGCTGAAAGCCTTCTTTTGTATTCTGCGTTTGCCACAATCCCCACACTTCCCCAGTAGCCCCAATTAATAATCTTCACCGGATAAGACTCATTCTGATTAAGATAATGTGCATACGCATCTTTGAATGTACACCCTGCGATATAATTACTCTGACCTGCATTGCCTGCAAAAGAAAGAATCGAGGAGAAAAACATCATAAAATCCAATTCTTCTCCTTTTAAAGCTTTGTGTAAAACCACACTGCCTCTGATCTTCGGAGCCAGTGCTAAGCGAAAAGTCTCTTCATCCATATTTTTCAGGGTTTTATCTCTCAAGATAATGGCAGAATGAATAACTCCGTTGATCTTGCCAAACTTTGATTTAGTTTCTTTAACAACAGCTTTCATAGCATCCAGGTCAATGGCATTAGCTTTCAGATAAAGAACTTCGCCGCCTTTGGATTCAATCAGAGAAATCGTTTCCTTCTGCTCTGCGCTGAGATTGCTTAGTCCTATCAGTACTAATTTTGCCTGTACTGTCTCAGCAAGATGTCGGCTTAATTCCAGCCCTATGCCTCCACCCCCGCCTAAGATTAAATAGACTCCGTTTTGCTTAAAAGGTGTTTGACTTACAGATGGCAGACTAACAGGCTCAAATATCCTCGTATACCGCTTATCATTCCTGATTACGACTTCATTGGCTTGATGATGAGGGGGTTCATCGAGTATCGTTTTAACTAATGTTTGCAATTTTTCTGAATTTTTATGTATGTTCTCTAAGCTTATGTCAATACAGGTTATCTCCCACTCCGGATATTCTTTAGCTATGGTTTTGGTTAAACCAAACAGGCTTGCTCCGTATGGTCTTATGATCGCATCCGTCTGTATCTGATGAACATCGTTAGTAATAACTTTTAACTTAAGTTTTCTCTGGGAAAAGCCACAACTAGATAGTGATTTGATCAAACGGAACAGAGAGAGTATGCCTTCTTCCTGACTCTCTTCCAGATACATTAGATCATCCATGTCACTGGCTCCAGTTTGTATTCCTCCAAGAAAATAGATAGTGTTAATATTTTCAAACTGTGTTATACAGTCATTTAGGGCAGTGAAATCTCCTATTTTAATCTTACATTTATTTTTTGAATAGTGCTTTGTCTCATCTCCTAACTCAATCTCTATCACTTCATCTTTTGCATTTGCTTTTGCCAATGGCTTTTTAAACGCTAAACTTTGAGATGAATAAATAATAAAAATTATTTTTTTATTTGTTCCATCCTTTGAATCTTCTGAAGACTCGATTCGCTTAATTGATAATGGAGAAAATTTCCATTTAGGTAATACAAAAAAATCTTGGAACGGATTTTTATATCTTCGTAAGGACACATGACTAAATTCAATACATATTAAACCTTTATTATTTAAAAAGACTGCATTAAATTGATCCTCATCAATTCTTTTAACATAAGCATATCCCTGATCCTCGAGAGGATGAAATATTTTCACTTCATCTATGCTGAATGGCAGTCTAGGTTGATCATGCAGGATTTCATCAGCTGCTGTAAGTCCAACTATAGTCTGAAGAACTCCGTCCAGCATAGTGGGATGAAATATAAAGTTTTGAAATTCCTCCTTGAGTGTTTCAGGTAATGCAAGAATAGATAATGCTTCATTTTTATTGAGAAATAATTCTTGAATAGATTGAAGGCTCAGGCCATAGGCTAATCCCTTTTTTTGAAAATCTTCATAACACTCTTTCTTGCTCTTTCTAACAATACAATTCTTTTTCACAACATCAATATCAATATATTCATTTTGGCTTTTTGCTAAATTTTCATATACTAATTCACCCTGTGCATGCATTATTTTTTGACTGTTCTCTCCGATGCTGCTCACTTCGTATGTTGTAGTATTACCAGACGAATAGAGGTTGATTTGAATCTCATCTGATTTATTTGATATAGTTACAGGTCTTGCCCAGACAATATTCTTAAGGTTAATTACTTTTTTTCTGCTTTTAATCTCTTCTGCTGCGCATGCCATTTCAATACATGCAACCCCTGGTAATACCTTCTGTCCAGCTACTACATGATCTTTTAAATAAAATTCATTTCCAGTAAATAAGGTAGTGAATTTTTTACTTCTCGCATCTGAAACATCCTTGTGAAGGAGCGGATGCAATTTATCAATTCCTTTTTCTTTTGTACGAACCAAAAAGGATACATGATCGAATATGTATAATGGCAGGGATACTTTATGAAAAATTCCAGATTGATAAAGCGTTTCCCATTTTATATCCACCCCATGTAGCCATAAATATAGTAAGGATTTTCTTAAATTAGCAGACATATCTCCTGATATACCTAAATTTATTGATCTGTCTGTATCATCACAATGAATACCTATACCCAGATTTAAAAATTTAAATTTTTCTACAGTTGCTGGAATGCCTGATATTAATAGCGCTTTTTTAATCCAGTCATGAATATCAAAAATTTCGCTAAGATTTTGATTTTGATCTTTAAGATATTGATACGGATTTTTTAAATTCAAATTATTTTGTCTTTTATTAAGGATATCTACGATAGATTCAAAATCAGGAGTTTTGCTGCATAATAATCCAAACAACATTTCTTTAGGTAAAACATCATCTACAATAAGGTCTATCAATTCATACAGTCTTCCATCAAGAACTCGCTGATCCTGAGACAGATTCCATTTTTGATCGAGTCTCTGAAGAGAACTCAAAATCACTACTAAAAATAATAGTCTCTCATGCTCAGTATAAATATTTCCTGACAGTAAAAAATTGTCATCATAAAGCATTTCCATAAAACTGCATTCTGATTGTTTTAGAATGACATTCCATTCTTCTAGATATTTTTTAAAGGTAAACTGACTTGAATTTAATAAGCGTGCTTTTTGTATAAAATGATTTAACACTTCTTGTGGGACACTCAATCCATCTACAAGCAATTTGAGATAGGTTTTATTAAAATTATATGGTCTTAATACTTGCTCAGTAACATGATCATAAAAAGGAATGGCGGGACGATAAAACTTAACTTGTTGTAGCTCTTTATTATCCGTTAATATACCAAAGATATCCTCCAATCTCATAATTCCACTAACAGCAAGACTTAACCAAAGGCCTGACTTCTCCCCTATAACTAATTCCGGGGAAAATCCTAATTCTATCAAAGTAGATATATAAGAATAGCCTGCTATAAAAGAATAAATAGGACGATACTTTTCTATCCACTGCTTTTTTTGAAACCTTTTTTGCAGATCCTGATTTTTATCCTGATGCTGCAAATATTCTATAACCTTATATAGGTTTTGCTCAAAGATATTTTCATTCTCTATGATTGGTCTAATATCATTAAAACCTTTCCATATAAGATCATTAATCCGTAAACACCAAGGTTGCATTCCTTTCGAAAAAATAACATCCTTTATTTTCAAAGAATCTATCAGGTCATTTTTATTATTTACAATCTTTCCATACCGATAAGGAAATGAAACTCTTCCCGTGAGAAGTGTTGCACAAACATCTTGAATATTCATATTTGAATAATCATCGCTCTTAACAAATAATTCCCATTCCTTTATCATCTTCTCCAGACTTTGTGGAGTTTTTGCCGAAAGGACAAATAAATTATTTGATTCAGACACTCTTTTTTTTCCAGTATCATTTGTTAAAAGGCTTGTGCATGACATTTTTTCTAATGGAGAAAATTCTTCCAATAACAAATGGGAATTCACTCCGCCAAAACCAAATGAACTTACCCCTGCCCGCAGTAATAGACTATCTTCCTTATCCTTCCAATCAGTCAAATCTGTAGCAACTTTAAAAGGTGTCTTTTCAAAATCAATAATAGGATTTATTGTCTTAATATTTAATGTAGCAGGAATCTTTCTGTGCCGCATCATTAACAATACTTTTATAATCCCTGCTATGCCAGCAGATGCTTCCAGATGCCCGATATTTGTCTTCACAGATCCTATTTTGCAAAATTTATTATTTTTCGTATATTTACGAAAAGCTTGGGTAAGCGCCTCTATCTCGATAGGGTCACCTAATGATGTACCTGTTCCATGAGCCTCAATATAACTTATTGTTTCCGGATTTAATCCTGCATCTTGATAAGCTGCTAAGATCACATCCTTTTGCGCCTCTATACTCGGCGCAGTGAGCGACAATGCCTTACCCCCATGATTCACTGCTGAGCCCTTAATGATTCCGTACACATGGGCACCTGCTTCTTCTGCATCTTCTAAGCGTTGCAAGAGGATGGACCCTACACCATCTCCAGGAACATATCCATCAGCATCTTTATCAAAAGTTTTACATTGACCATTAGGACTGAGCATCCGCGATTTTGAAAACGAAATATATTTCCATTGGTTAAGATTCAGATTTACACTGCTTACAATCGCATAATCACATTCTCTTCGTAAAAGAGCACTCTTCGCTTCATGTATTGCTACGAGTGATGAAGCACATGCTGCGTTAATTGAAATGCTTGCACCTCGCAAATTAAAGACATACGAGATCCGGTTAGCCAATATACTTTCAAAATTGCCCAGGCAATCATAAACATCAGTTTCTACATGGGGCGACAATATCTCATGCCGATAATCCACCGTCATTACACCCACATACACTGAGGTCTTTTTCCTCTGCAGAAGAGCAAGTGGTAAGCCTGAGTCTTCTATGCAATGCCATGTTTCTTCAAGAAGCAACCTCTGTTGCGGATCCATCACACTTGCTTCCCTCGGAGAGATATTAAAAAACCGATTATCAAATTGATCAATGTTATCCAGCAGCCCGCACCACTTACTGACACTTTTGTTTGGTTCGTTTATATCAGAAGAATAAAAAGTGTTAATATCCCAGCGATCGGGAGGGATTTCTTTAATCAAGTTAACACCGCACACCAGATTGTTCCAAAATTCGATGTAATTTTTAGCACCCGGAAATCTGCATGCAATGCCAATAACAGCGATATCCTTTATTTCTTTTTTCATATTTTTTCCCTTACACCATATTTGGTAATGTCAAAAATTAACCACAGAGAACACTGAGAAATTACAGAGTTTTCTCCGTGTTCTCTGTGGTTCATTTTTTTATCCTTTTTTCATATTACTTTTGACAGTACCCCATATTTTTGAAATTACTTTTTTCTTTATTTTCTGTCATCCCAGGGAAACTTCTTATATTTCACATAATTTTCAATATTTTCTCTTACCTTCGGATCAGACATCATCTGGAAACTCTCTGATATAGCTCCTTTTTCCATTTCATCTGTAATTAACCACATGCTTCTGAAATAGCTCTTTATATTCTTAATGGTAGATTGCTCCAACCTAAATAATCGCTGAGAAAGATATTGTATACTTCTGTCAGGCTCTTCGCTGACCTCATCAACTAAATGAATATCAAAAGCTTCTTGCGCTGAAATTGGTAAGGTTGTTAAAGTCATACTATAAGCCTTTTGATATCCCACCCGTCGGATTAAATACGGTAGCACCATAGCTGGCAATAAACCCCATAATGCCTCAGATAAACTGATTTGAACCCTCGGTGTTGCAATTACCAAGTCACTAGCTGCTGCTAATCCAACTCCTCCTGCCATAACCTGACCCTCAATCTTAGAAATTATTACTTTCGGGGTTAATGTAAAACGTTTGATAGCTTTCATATATTGGGACAAAAATGACATACTATCGTCTTTCTTATCTTGCACATTAAACATTGCAGCCTCTTCAAAATCCATTCCTGTGCAGAACACGTCATTTTGCCCCTCTAAAATTACTATCCGACATTGAGTATCCTGCTCAGCTTTATCCAATACCTCATTTAATTCCTTTATAAAGGCTCTATTAATACTATTTCGCTGTGATAAGCGATTGAATGTGACAGTTATAACCCCTAGCGATTCTTTTACTAAAATTGTGTTATATTTCACGTTTGCTCACCATAATATCAATCAACTCCATATTTACTCAAGTTGATTGACTTTTTTATTTGATATATGTAAATCTATTACGTATCAAGCAAAAAAGTCAGTCAACTTGAGTATTTACAAAACAGCTCTTTTCAATAGAATACTTGTGTTTATACCTCCGAATCCAAAGGAATTACTCATTGCAATATTAATATCAGCTTGTGTTGAAATTGCCCTATTAAATCGACATTCATCATCAATGGGATTATCTAAATTTATATTAGGATGTACAAATCTATCTCTTATTTGAATAATTACCGCAATCGCTTCGACTACCCCTGCTGAGTACAGACAGTGTCCAATTAAGCCCTTAGTTGAATTAATCCATACACGTGATAGATTTTTTTTGAATACCCTCCGAATAGCTCTAATCTCCGTTTCATCCCCTAACTGCGAAGACGACCCGTGTGCATTTATATAATCTACATCCTCTGCCTTAACTTTAGCTTGATTTAATGCGAATTCCATTGCCCTGACTTCTCCATCCTCATTCGGATTAGATAAACGATTGCCATCAAGAATGAGGGATGCTCCTAAAATTTCAGCTAATATGTGAATGTCTCGCTTTTTTGCAGATTCCAAGGACTCTAAAATGAGACATCCGCTGGCCTGACCATAAATAAATCCTTCATGGTCTTTATCAAAGGGACGACACGCCTTCTCTGGTTGATCATGAAAACGTTTTCCGCCCATGGCACCGATGTTATAGAATCCTTGTAATTCCATGGGTGATAAATCTGCTATTGAACCCACTACCATACATGCATCAACAACACCTAATTGAATAAGCTGATATCCCTTTAAAATTCCAACATTACCACTGGCAGATGCCCCTCCTACAGTAAATCCTTCCCCTCTAATATCAAAAACCTCACTTAATATCCCAACATGATCAGTATCCATATAATGTAGCGCATAACTTGGAGTTATGTATTCAAATGATTGAAAAAACTTTTGATATAAGTCATATTGAAAATTCATAGTAAGATTACTACCGGCTATAATAATCCCAAAACGGTCTGGGGAAATTGTCACTTTATTGAGTCGAGCATCTATCCATGCCTCTAATGCTGATAAAACAGAACACTGTATCGCATATGGTAAACGCCAAGTACAATGTTTTGCTTTTTGCAATATTTCTTCTCCTAACAAAGTATATTGCTGAATAATTGATTCAAATGAAAAATTACTAATCTTAGCGCCAATTTTAACTGAAATAGCAGGTTTAGATAAATTCTCTAAATACTCTATACCATTTTGCCCAATCTTCAATGATTGTCCATAGTCATTAACATTATGCCCTATAGGACTAATAATTCCCATCCCTGTAATAACAACACGCCGTTGCATATGATCATTCATCATTTTAAACCTGACATCTTTTTTTCATATAAAATATCCACCAGCCCTTGAATATTAGTAACCTTAGCAAATTCTACAAGGGGGATATTTATCCCAATAATCTCTATTATTCTTACTACTATATCCATTCTATCAATGGAATTCGCCCCTATATCCTTTAGACTTTCTTCTATCCTGATTCCCTCGACTTGTATCCCAGGCAGTATCTCTACAATAGTATTTTTAACAATTTGGTAAATTTTTTCTTTGGTCATAGTAACCTTTCAGTCAATTTGAGTTAATGTCTGAAAACGCTCATTTAACAGATTTGCTGTCTTTTCCATCAGCATTACTCCGATTTCATCAACATATCGATTTTTCCAATGTTCCATCGGAGTTCCCTTCACCCACTGATTAAACGCACCCAAGGCAGGGCCGCACTGTATCTGATAATCCACTTCATGACCTGGGCTACCACTGAGTGCCAGGTGCGTAGAATAACCAAAATACCATCTAAAAATAAAAGCCATTTTTTGTTTAGGATTTCGTTCTGCTTTTTCTATTTCTTCCGGTGGATAGTATAATTTGACTTCCTTATATATCTCATCAAAAGTCCGTTTAAAATATTTTTCTTGGATCATCTTTTTGGACTTCTCATCAATTTCATCTAAAGAATTATATTGACGATACAAGTCATACAATTTATTTGCCCTTGCTGGAAAAAACACTCCTTTCTTCAGAACCTGAACCTTTGCCCCAATCTCAAACATATCGCCTGCTGGCGCGTATTCTGTATCCTGTATATTTATCTCCTGCAGCATATTCTTCACCTCATCACTAGTACCAGCTTCAACAGTGCATTGATTGATTGAACCCGTAAGAATGAAATCAGCACCTAAAATAAAAGCTGCTGCTGCTGCCTCAGGGGTTCCAATCCCACCAGCGGCCCCGACCCTTACCTTCTTTGAATATTGATATTTTTCCATCATCTCATTCCGCAGCTTGATAATCGCTGGCATCAAAGCGTAAGCCACCCCTCCATCAGTATGCCCGCCAGAATCCGCCTCTACACAGATATCATCTGCCATAGGGATATCTCTCAACATGCGAGCTTGTTCCTTAGTGATTTTATTCTCTTGCATTAGCTTTTCCACAATCCGTTCAGACGCAGGACTCAAGAATGCCTCAGCAACTTCCGGTCTTGATACCTTTGCTATTACCCTGTTGGCAATGGAGATTGAACCATTCCCATTCCGTTCTAACCCAGATGCACGATATCGTACCAGTGGGGGCGTTATAGCCATATATGCTGATGCCTCGATTGTTCTTACATGATATTTCAGGAACAGATCTACAGCCTTTTCTTCTTTTTTTGAGTCAATTGGGTTGAATAGTAAATTCATACCATATGCATGTTCATCACCTAATTCATTTTGAATATATTGAATGGATTCCTCGATCTGTGGTATTTCTAAGCCGCCTGTACCAAAAAATCCCAACATTCTCACCTTGCCCATTTTTACGACCATCTCTTTAGAGGATATTCCCTTATACATTGAACCTGTAGCATATGCATACTTGAGCTTATAATCTCTTTTAAATTCTTTATCTCCTAAAGACGAAGCTGTAATTATTGTCTGCGTTTGCTTTTCTGCATTATTAACTACAACCGAATTTATAGTTCTGGAGGATACTTCTTCTTGCAGTTGTTTTCTTTCCTGCATAAAGCCATTTTCATCATCTGTAATTATATGTAACTGTCTCATTTTTCTTCTTCATTGAAAAATATTTATCTTTATAGTTGTGAAATAAATTCTTGCCATATTTTCCTGCTTTAAGGTTACGTCCGTTTTTAAATAAATTTCTATTTTCCCTGCATGCCTTTACTACATACCGGACATAAATAATAACAATCAAAGAGAACGCATACCTTTACTCCTTTCAAGTGATGAAGGGAAATGGACGATCTTAAACATAGGCAATTCTCCTAACGATATAAAACATGTGAACACACCCACGTATAATTCATATTGGTTGAATTGCCTTTTTATTTATTTTTCAAAAAAGTCAGTCAACTTGATTAATTTAAAGACACTACCGTCATTAACTATTAATTGTATGTTTCAAATAAAAGATAAAAGAGTTCTGGGTATTTTTTTGTGGAATTTTTGATGAGTGGAGTATATTATAATGAAAGGGTTATATTCAATCACCTTCAGAGGGTATTTTTGGGTAGAGGGTGGACTAAGGGGTCATCATGAAATAAATATCACAAGATTGCGCAGGATTTTGGGCTGTATTCAAGGCGCTTATGAGGGCGCATACTGAATGTATGTAACCGAACAAGCAACGCAGAAGACAGTTCAAAAGACTAGCAAGATGTGATAGTTATTTCATGACGACCCCTAAGTACAGCTTCACATAATTAAGTCTACAAAATTCTCCTTATTCTCCTTTTGTCCCCCTTTTTCAAAGCTTAACGTTACCCTATAAGTTAAAGGTGGATGGAATTGAAAATTGAGCATTGAGCATTGACAATTGAGATTTAAAAACATGCTTTTAAATGTAATTTAGTGAATAAAATTATTAAAAAAAGATATTTAATGCTCAATGCTCAATTATAAATGCTCAATTGTCAATAAAATCATTAAAAAATGTAGGTAATAGTAAGAGCAAAGAGGGTTAGGGGAGATTTTTAATTTTTGTATACTTATTTCTGTGAAGCTGTACTTAGGGCTTGCGAAAATACCATGTTATTTTTTCGCAAGCCCTAAATTTTAAATCAAGCCTTTTCTTTTAGCTTTAAGAAGCGCGTCCTGTCTGTCTTTTGCTTCAAGTTTTTCATAAATATATTTTACATGTGAGTGTACTGTATTTGTGCTTATATTTAATTTACTTGAAATTTCTTTATAGCTGTATCCGATATCCATAAATTTAAGTATTTCCCTTTTTTTCTGGCTTAAAATATTGGCTTCAGGTTTTAATATATTCTGGAATTCTAATATTACTTTCTTTGCTATTTTAGGACTCATGGGAGCGCCGCCTTGATCTAGAGAATAGATCGATTCTATAACTTCTCTTGGAGAACTTTCTTTTAAAATATAACCGGATGCTCCTGCTTTTAAAGCAGAAAAAAGATATTCTCTTTCTTCCATATCTGTATAAACTAATATTTGAGTATTCGGGATTTTTTTTCTTATATTATATATTAATTCAACTCCTGAAATATCAGGGAAATTAAGTTCAGTCAGGATAATGTCCGGGGATAATTCTTCTATTGAAAGTATAGCTTTTTGTGCAGAACTGAAAATTCCGACCACTGCGATTTTATATTCCCCGCTTAAAATCAGCTTTAATCTTTCTAATAAAATAATATTGTGTTCTATTATTACAACTTTTAGCTGCATGTCCATAGTTTAATGTGTCTTATTAATTAAGGGGTCGTCATGAAATAACTATCACATCTTGCTGGTCTTTTGAGCTGTCTTCTGCGTTGCTTGTTCGGTTACATACATCCAGTATGCTCCCTCACAAGCGCCTTGAATACAGCCCAAAATCCTGCGCAATCTTGTGATACTTATTTCATGACGACCCCTAATAGCAATGTTTATGAATTTTATAAGTTTAGCTGATAAAGGTATAATATTCTGACTTAAAGCTGGGATATACACAAATTTGGATTATATACAATAAATACATAAGATCACATTGGTTAATATACAACATAAAATGGAAGATTTCAATAGAATTTTATTTTGGTCGCAAGCTCAAACTTGACTTTGTACATACAATTGATGTACAATTAAATTATGATATTTGAATGGAATTCTCAAAAAAATGAATGGTTAAAAAAAGAAAGAGGAGTATCGTTTGAACAAATTATTTTCCATTTATACCAGGGTGATTTATGGAAAACTTCTGATCATCCAGATCAAATTAAATATCCTGGGCAAAAAATTTACTATGTAATAATGGATGATTATATTTATTTAGTTCCTTATAAAAAGGAAACCGCTCATATTTTTTTAAAAACAATTATTCCTAGTAGAAAAGCAACTCAAGATTATAAAAAAGAAATTGGAGAAATATTATGAAATTAGATAAAGAAGAACAAGAAATTTTGGCAGCTTATGAAAATGGTTTAATTAAAACCAAGGCCCCTTTAAAAAAGGAACTAAAAAAAATTAAATCTATAGCTGAAAGTACATTTAAAAAAAATAAAAGAATTACGATTAGGCTTTATGAACATGATTTTGAAGGAATTCAAAAAAAAGCTATGGAAATGGGGATTCCTTATCAGACATTAATTTCAGCAATGATTCATCGTTATATTGAAGGTGAATTAGTAGATAGTAAAAATAGATAACTACTCCAATATCGAATTTCATCACCATACCATCTCAGATAATGTTTTAAAATATTTTTCAGTTAAATCTCTGTATTCCAATGGGATACGATCTAATTGTATATCTATTTTGTCCTGAAAATCTTTTTTTTCTTTATTTGTCAGTTCTTTTGACAACTCCTCCGGCGAGTTTATTTTCTCGAAAAATTTTGCTTTATCTGCTTTGCGTTCCTTATCAAATTCCTCTTTTGTTTTTAATGATTTCTGAGTATCAAGCAATCTGTTTAAAATTCTTTTTTGTTTTCTGTTTAATTCAGAATTCAGCGCTTTCTTTTTTAATTCCTGAGCAACATTTTCCATTAAGTCTTTTATATCATCAAGTTTTCCCATCATACCTTCCATTTTATTATATTGATCGTTTAATTGCTCAAGCATTTCTCTGAGTTTATTTTGTTCATAGGACATTTTTTCCAAAAGCTCCTGCTGTTCAGAAGATAGTTCTCCCTGTTTCTGCATTTCATTTTGCATCATTTCAGTCATATCATTTATTCCTTGCTGCTGCTTGCTCATTTTATCGAGCTGGCTGAACATATCTTCGCTTCCAGCCTGTGACATTTTTTTCTTTAAATCGTTTGATGTTTCAAGAAATTCCGCAATAATTCTATTTAATTCCGTCAGATTTTCATGTATCAATGGTATAGCTGTAAATAAATCATTTTCTCCGATATTGATTTTAAGCGAAGACATTTTTTTTGATAAATCCTGCAATCTAAAAGGTAATTCAGGTTTGATAACAGGTGATATTTTTGATATTGCAACTAATGTCTGCGCCAGATTATTTACTCCTTCACTAAGATGCATTTCCTTAATTGCAAATTCATCAAGAACATTTTCTTCAGCCAGAGTGAGATTTTTATCCTGACGCGATTTTGTCTGTATATCCAGCAAAATTTTTTCCTGCTCATTTGATAGAAAAAGACCATTATAAATTATTGTCTGAATCATTCTCAATATTTCTTCGTTTACATTTCGCTGCATTTCTTTGATTAATTGATCCAGTTGCTCAGCAGTATCAGACATTTGTTTTTGTGTATCATTGGCATTTTTGCTTGATTGATCAAATTTCTCATTTTTAAGATTTGCCTTGAGTTCCTGCATTTTTTCTGCAATTTCAGAATTTTTAATTTTGTTTCCTATATCCTGCAATTTTTTACTGATATTAGGATTTTCTTTATTAAAATCCTTTGCTAATTCCATAATATTTTCCTGTAAATCGTTTATTTCCTTTTGATCCTGCTCCTGTTTAACTATTAAATCATTCATTTCAGCTTTACTGATATTTTCTTTGCCTTTTTTGTTGATTTTTTCTAATGTTTTTTGCAATTCCTTTTGTCTTTCAGCTAATTGCTGGGCTTGTTTAGCCATTACTTCTAAGCGGCGTTCATTACGAACACGTTTTAAAAGCTCAATAGTTCTATCCAATTTTTGTATGAATTTCTCCTGATTGAATTCTGCATCCATTAATGCTTTTTTCTTTTCATCCAGATTTATTTCTTTAATACTTTCATTTAATTTTTGTAAAGTATTTTTCATTTCTTCAGTCATAATATCATTCATTAATTTCTGTATTTCCATAACTTTTTCCACTAAGGGCTGCTGGACAAGAGCGTTTTTCTTTAATTCATCAACATTTTTTTCCATTTTATTCTGAATATCTTTATCTTTTTCCATAACTTCTTTGTGCATTTCCTTAATCTGTTTTATTTCATTTTCCTTATTCCAATCAGTTTTATTTTCATCTTCAATATTTTTGCGAGTGTTTTCAATACGGGTTTCCAGATTTTTGCTTTCATCCTGAACTTCTTTTAACTCATCAATTTCCTTCCCTTGCTCTAATTCCGTTTCCATATAAATTTCAAAAAGAGACGGGAAAGTTAAGCTGAAAATCTGTGAAATCCCTTTTTTAGGTCCGTTAACAGTATCATTATCCCATGATTCAGCATAGTATTGAATAACCTGTCCGGGAAAGAGTTTTTCATCGGTTAAATCCCATATATAGTTATACAAAACAGTTGTTTTTGCTGAAGTAAATTTAATTAAATCAATAGTTTTTTCCTGAGACTGGCTGATTATTTTATATTTCAATCTGATTTTTTTAATCCCATAATCATCAGTAACAGAAATGGATAAATTAATTTTCATATCCTGTGGAATTTTAATATCTCTGCCGGGATTTACTATTTCAACTTTTGGAATTGTGTCTTTTTCAACTTCAATAGTATATTTAACAGGATTGGAATTTTTTATTCCTTCTTTTGAAGTAATTGCAAATGAATAGTTGTCTGGCTTTGCTACCATGACATCTCCTGATATCTCAGTTGAATCAAGTATTTTTAAAATAGTTCTACCTGAATCAAAGACAATTTCAGCATTTTCTAATGCTCTATCAGCAGCAGCTTTAATTGTTACTCTGGTTCCTGGTAAAGCCTTAATATTACCAGATACATTATCAATAATTTTTGGTTTTAATTCAGTATAAAGCGGGTAATTGCAAGTAAGATTAATATTGCTTATTACTGGTTCCTGATTGATAATTATTGTCCCAATATTAGAGCGGGCAGATGCTGCTGCTGCTGCATAAAAGGACATATTCATTTGAATATTTTTAAATGTATATTCAACCTCTCCTTTTTTGGGAACGATAATTTTTTCAAGAGGATAATAAACATCGCTTTTAACAGATGTATAAATAGTAATATCCTGTGGAATTTTTCCATAAATAAAAATATTTATTGATTGAGAGCTGTTTATATTTACATATTTTTTATGCGGAAGAATACGTATAATCGTTCGGTCATGAAGATAATTCATGGTAGAGAATCTATAGAAATTATTATAAGTTATGGCTAATTGATAAGGGAAAATTGCTATCCATAACAAAAAAGGTCCTAAAAATAAAGATAAACTATAAAATTTTTTTCTTAAATTACCAAAATCTAAAATTTTAGACGGATTTGTCTTGCTTAATAATTCATCAGCATGTTTCATGCTGAGCTGCATAAATAATGATGAATAACCATAGACATTAGTATATAAATCAAAATTTTTATAGAAATCCAGACTGCTGACTAACTTATTATCTGGAATAGGTATGCGGGATTCAATATATTCAGCCAGGGTTATAAAAGATTTTCCTTTAAAAAGCATTTGTATAATTATAAAAGCCAAGCTAGTGATATTAAGACTAAAGAAAATCCAGAAAAAAAGTCTTTTATACTCAAACAGAAAATTATCAATAAAACAATAACTTATTAATGATATAATTACAACAATACCCTGTAAGCATAAGCCTTCTAATAAAAACAATAAACGTCTGTAAAGCTGGAAACGCTTAATCCAGCTAAAAATATTTTGATGCAGTAATTTTATTTCATTTATCATGATTTCATATTCCACCCAGAGTGATTTCGGAAATTTGAAAACCCGGGGAACCGCAGATAGAAGTATATCCTACAGGTATAAAAAGAATATTATCAGCTACTTCAATTATATTATTTAGCATATCAGGCAATGTTGATGCAATTGTAACCTCACGTACTGGATAAGTAAGTTCTCCATTTTCAATCCAGATGCCATTAATTCCAACAGAATACTCGCCAGTTATTGGATTAATCCCGCCAACATTCATAGTATGCTTTATATATATACCTTTATCTATTTTTTTTATCATTTCATGTTCTTTAATATTTCCCTGTTCAAGATAAAAGTTAGAAGGGATAATAGCTGGTGTAGATTTATATGATGAGCGGAAACCATTGCCTGTTGAAGAAATTCCTTCTTTATTCGCCGTATAAGTATTATAAAGATATTTTTTTAAAATACCATTTTGAATAAGTATATTTCGCTGAGTAGGGACTCCTTCCCCATCCATTGGAACTGTTAGAAGTCCTCCTTTTAACGTACCATCGTCTATGATGTTTACTTTTGAATTGGCAATTTGCTTACCAGAACAATTTTTCAAAAATGATCTTCCCTTCTGGCATGCTTCAGCGCTCAGCGCGCTTGCAATGATAGAAACAAATTCACTGCCGGCATTTGGACTAAAAACTGCTGTTAGTTTTTGACTTTTGATTTTCCTACCGCCTAAAAGCATTATTGCTTCACGGGAAGCATTGCTTACCGCAGTATATGGGTCAAGCTTTTTATAAAAGCGATTTAAAGTAAAATCCATACCTGTTTCAGAAACAGAACCATCTGAAGCAATCATAATAAAAACCATTCCTGCTTCAGTTGCCCTATAACTTTTGCAAATACCCCTGGAATTAATTAAAAAATTGCTTTCTTCAACTTCATCATATAAAGCAAATTCAGTATTAATTATTCTCTTATCGTTATATCCAAGCTTTTCCGCTTCTTTCAGCTTATTGATTTTTTCTTCCAATGGAATTTGAGAAAGTTCATTGTCAAAAATATCAAAATTATTATCTGACGGCAAATTTTCAGGTAAAATATTTCCGGGGTCAGAATCTATTTCCTGTGCAAGATTTATTATTTTATCTAAAAGCGATGATAAATGAGGATCAGAAAAATCCGATGAATAACCAAAACCCAATTTTTTATCAATGAAGATGCGTATCCCAAGCCCTTTTTCTCTTGATGATTTAACTGATTCAACCTCTTCATGATGAACCTTGATTGTGTTTTTTAATTTTTCAGAAATAAAAATTTCTGCTTCATGAGCACCTTTTTTTCGTGCCTGTTTAATAAGATTTTCACCTAAAGCGTAGTAGTCCATATTGCACCTCTTTGCTTATCTCATAAAACTTTTTTTAGATACTGCCCTGTATAAGAATTCGGATTAACAGCTATTTCTTCGGGTGTTCCGCATCCAACCATATATCCGCCAAGATCGCCGCCTTCAGGGCCAAGATCGATAATATAATCAGCAGTTTTAATTACATCAAGATTGTGTTCAATTACTATAATAGTATTACCTGCATCCGTCAATTGATTTAGCACATCCATCAATTTAGATATATCAGCAAAATGCAAACCAGTTGTTGGTTCATCCAATAGATACAGGGTGCGGCCCGTACTTCTTTTTCCCAATTCATTGGAAAGCTTGACTCTTTGAGCTTCACCGCCAGAAAGAGTAGTTGCAGGCTGTCCCAGTTTTATGTATCCCAGACCAACATCATTAATTGTTGAAAGTTTATTTTTTATTCTTGGAATATTTTGAAAAAAATTCAGCGCTTCTTCAACAGTCATATCCAGAACTTCGGAAATGCTTTTTCCTTTATATTTTATTTCCAGAGTATCGCGGTTATATCTTGTTCCCTTGCATACTTCACAGGGAACATATACATCTGGTAAAAAATGCATTTCAATTTTTATAATTCCATCGCCTTCGCATGCTTCACATCGTCCGCCTTTTACATTAAACGAGAATCTGCCTTCCTTATATCCCCGCATTTTTGATTCAGGAACTAAAGCGAATAACTTGCGTATTTCAGTGAAAACTTCAGTATAAGTAGCCGGATTAGACCGGGGAGTGCGTCCAATTGGAGACTGGTCAACATCAATAACCTTATCAAAATGCTCTTTACCCAAAATTTTTTCGTGTTCCCCAATTTGAACTCTTGACCAATAAAAATGATACATAAGCGAATTATATAAAATATCATTAATCAAAGTGCTTTTTCCTGATCCAGACACGCCAGTTATACATGTAAATAGTCCAATAGGAATTTTTATATCGATATTTTTTAGATTATTTTGCTTTGCACCAATTACTTCTAAAAATTTCCCTTTTGGTTTTCGGCGTTGAGCTGGAGTTTTGATGGACAATTTATGCATAAGATATTGCCCTGTTAAGGATTCAGAACATTTAAGCAAATCATCCGGATGTCCGCAAAAAACTAATTTACCGCCCCGCTCGCCAGCTCCAGGACCCAGATCAATAATATAATCAGCAGAAAGCATAGTTTCCTCATCATGTTCCACAACAATAACACTATTTCCTAAATCTCTTAATTCCTTAAGAGTATTAAGCAGTTTGGTATTATCACGCTGATGCAAACCGATGCTTGGTTCATCAAGAATATATAAAACACCAACAAGACGCGACCCAATTTGAGTTGCCAGACGAATACGCTGGGATTCTCCGCCTGAAAGTGTACCTGCATTGCGGTCAAGCGTTAAATAGCTTAACCCGACATTATTTAAAAATCCAAGTCTATTTTTTATTTCTTTAAGAATTTGATTTGCAATAAAAAGTTCTTTTTCAGTTAATTTAATTCCGATAAAAAACTGCATAAGTTCTTTAATAGATAAACGCGTAACATCAATAATATTTTTCCCTGCAATAGTAATAGCTAATGATTCAGGACGCAGGCGATTGCCGGAGCAGCTCGGGCATGGCATAACACCCATATAATTTTCAAACTCTTCTCTTATAGCCTGTGACTGCGTTTCTTTATATCTGCGTTCCATATTGCCGATAACGCCTTCAAATTTAGTATAATGTTCATGACTGATATATTCTTTTTCAAATACAAATTTTATTTTTTCAGTGCCAGCGCCATAAAATAAAATATTTTGAATTTTTTGCGGAAGATTTTTCCATTGTGTATCCAGACTGAAATTATAATGATGAGCAACTGCTTTTAACATCTGCTGGAAATAAAATGCAGTGCCTCTGCTCCATGGTTTTATTGCTCCCTGTTTTAATGACAAATTTTTATCAGGCACAATGCGATCAGGATCAAAATATATTTTATCTCCTAGCCCGCTGCATTCAGGACATGCGCCATAAGGACTATTAAATGAAAACATACGCGGAGTTATTTCTCCAACACTTATTCCGCAGTTAATGCAGGCATATTTTTCACTGAAAAGAGTTTCTTTATCATCTTTTAAAAGAGTTAGTATCCCATCCCCAATAGCTAAAGCTTTTTCTACAGATTCAGCAATACGGTTTAAATTTTCAGCCTTTACTATTAACCTGTCTATAATAACTTCAATATCATGTTTTTTATTTTTATTCAGTTTAATTTCATCTTCTTCAATATCATATATTTTTTTATCTATCCTGACTCTTAAATATCCTTCTTTTCGTATACCGTCAAGTATTTTGCGATATTCGCCTTTGCGGCCTCGTATAGCCGGAGCTAAAATCTGTATTTTAGAATTTTCACCCATTTCCATTATTCTATCAGTTATTTCCTGCGCGCTTTGCTGTGTAATTTCCCGCCCGCATTTATAGCAATGCGGTTTGCCAATTCTAGCAAAAAAGAGACGCAGATAATCATAAATCTCTGTAACAGTCCCAACCGTAGAACGCGGATTTTTGCTGGTGCTTTTTTGCTCAATAGAAATAGCAGGGGAAAGCCCGCTGATAAAATCAACTTCAGGTTTATCCATCTGTCCTAAAAATTGACGCGCATAAGTGGATAGAGATTCAACATATCTGCGCTGTCCTTCTGCGTATATCGTATCAAATGCAAGCGATGATTTTCCTGATCCGCTTAAACCTGTTATAACCACAAGTTTATTTCGAGGAATAACGAGATCTATATGTTTAAGATTATGCTGACTTGCACCTTTTATAATAATATTTTCTTCCAAAGTAATCTGCTCCTTTTTTTGATTTTCTTATATTACATAAATACTAATATTTTAAAAATTTTACTGGAAGCCTTAAATATATTATTTATAAAATAGAAAGTCAAATATATTATTACTTAAATTCAAATAATAACTGAAGTATTACCCCATTTTATACCCAAGCTAATCAGGTTTGCGAATTTATAACGTCATCTGTACTTCATCTTGAAACGATATTCATTCGCAAAATCCTAGAGCGTAGTTAAAACTACGCCTGCGGTTTTGCTCAATCAGATCGTTCCAATCTGAAGCACATCTGATTGCTATAATTTTCGCAAACCTGATTAGCTTGGGTATAACAAAAATTCTTGACAATTTAATAATTCCATTCCTATAATACAACTTCATGGATGACATGGATGCCGAGGCTGAAGAATTAGGCGGAAAGCGTTCGTTTTTTGCCGGTAAATTTGCAGAATTTAGCTGGCCAAATTTAATGGCTATTGGTAAAAGCGGATTTGATGTATTGAATCTATATTCCGAATCAATTTAAAAAATGAATTTAAATAAAAATATTCCTCCGCTGTTCAGGGATATTTTTTAAAACGCATATTTACCTACCTTAGGAGGAATAATTATGAAAATATCAGCAAAAACGTATGCGCTAATATTTGTGTTATTAAGTTTATCTATGGCCTGCATTAATAGAAAAAAAGATGGAGATAATAATCCTGCTACACAAACAGGGAAGGAAATCCTTGTTAATGCAAATGATTCCACCTCAAGTAATTTTGTAACTATTGAAGAAGCATTGAACACAGCAAAAAATGGGGATACAATTAAAATTGCAGCAGGTACATACACACCAACTGGAGGGACACTCGAACTTAAGCCGGGAGTTAAAATTGAAGGAGCTAATACTGTCACAACAATTATACAGGGTGATATTCTTGATCATAATTCGAGCACGGAACCAGTTTCTCTTTCAAATATTACTTTTAAAAATTTTAACTTTCAAAGAGTAGGACCTTCAACTACACCTGAAGAGAAGAATATAATAAAGAATTGCAAATTTGCATCATTGAATATCAGTTATGGGGCAATTTTATCAGAAACAGACCCAAGTTACTCTTTTCTAATTGAGGGGAATACTGTCAGTGAGGAAATTAGATTTTCGCACGGTGCAGGTAAAGCAACAAATGTGATTAATAACAATACAGTTACAGGCAATATCAGCTTGATAATGGGATCTGGGGCTACTAATATTATATCTAATAATACAGTGACAGGTATCATTGAGGATTTAAGTGGAACAACTACAACAACTATTTCCGGGAATACTATAAATGGAAGGATAGTTGATTCAAGCGGCGGCCACGATGACGGGACCGAAGATGAAATTATTGATAACAATATTGTAATATTTGATGAAGACATTTTAGGACCAGAACTTGCAGCTATGGAAATTAAAGGGAGAAGCGCAACAGTCAGTAATAATACTGTTATCGTAACAGGCAAGGCAAGCGGAATTATCATAAAATCAGGAACGCCGACAAATATTAAAGGAAATGTAATCACACTTCCGTATATCTTTGACTCGAGCGATCCTTATAGTGACCCTGATAATCTTACATGCGCAATTTATACGCTTGCAGGAGCAGGTGAAGTATCAAATAACAAAATAACCGGAGGCTACTATGGAATCTATGATAAAAGTGGTGGGGGAAAAATGGATAACAATGATATACAGAGTGCACATATAGGTATCTGGACAGCAGGGGGGAAGGAATTTAACAATAATACTATAAAGGATTGTAAGAGTGATGGATTGATTATTGCTACAAAAGGTCCATTTTCATATAACACGATTATGAATAATCTTGGAGCAGGTATAAGAATTCTTAATATATTATCTACCACCGTTCCCGATCTTGGTGGAGGAGCTTTAAATGGAGCCGGGAACAACACGATTAAAGGTAATGGGAATTATGATCTTATCATTGAATCTGCCAATTCTAATATTGATACAATTTTTGCAGAAAATAATTATTGGGATCATTCTTTGGAAGAGGAAATCAATAATTTAGATATATACGATGGACGGGATGAAGAGGGATTGAGCATAGTTAATTTTGTCCCATTTAAATAGCAAAAAAACATTAACCACAGAGACACGCACAGAGAAGAAATGTTTTACCTCTGTGTCTCCTTTTTTAGGATCTTATCTCCGGTAAATTCAGCAATTTATATTGTTTTTTGCAGAAACTCTTTTATTTTTTCATATCTCTGTTCATTATCAACCTCTTTATCTGTAAATCCAGTTTCAAAAGTATCTCTTAATTTCTGATAAAATATACCTGTTGGGATTTTGCTGTCAGCGTTATAATCCCACTCTCTTATTTTTTCCAAGGCCTTTGAATAATCATCTTTCTGATGATCTTTTAATTCATAAATCCGTTCGCCATAATACTCATAGAGGTTAAAAAATGTCACGCATACCTGCAATACGTCAACCAAAGAAAATCCTTTATGAATGATTGCTTCCTTGAAATTTTTTTTCAAGAGGTTTAATCCGAATGAAGTTCCCCTGGCCAAAAACGTAGCTCCGCCAGCTAACATCAAATGAAGAGGATTCAAAGGCAATTCTTTTGTACCTTTGGGTGTAGAACGGCCGTGAAAATCAAACGGAGAAGTCGGAGTGTATTGTCCGGTTGTCAATCCATAAACACGGTTATTATGAACGATCATTGTTATATCAATATTTCTCTTTGCGGCGAAGATCAGATGTTCCATCCCCTCACCGTAGGCATCACCATCCCCCGCGAAAACAATTACCTTCGTACTCGGTTTCGCAATTTTAATCCCTTCCGCCACAGGCAAGGTTCTGCCGTGAAGCGAATAAAAACTATTAAGGTTTAGGTAGTCAACAATTTTCGCATGACAACCTATCCCTGAAACCAAAACAATATTTTCCGATGGACAGCCCTCAGAGATCAACTCGTTAATAACAACCTTAATCGCTGTTAATATCGCGAAGTTCCCGCAGCCTATGCACCATGTATTTTGAGTTTTTGTTACAATATTTTGCTGATTCATTATTAAACTTCCTTAAATTATCTTCTTGACTTTATCCCTATTTTGCAGAAACCCCTTGTAAACATTAGAGTTTTATTTTTTCATGGGCACTACATTTTTTCTATAATATAAGGAGTTAACTTATAATCTACCTCCATAAGATGATATATTTTTCTAGCATCTTGAGATATTCTCGAAGGTAA
>JACQWU010000324.1 GCA_016209155.1 Candidatus Desantisiibacteriota bacterium
GGGTTGCTTTGGGAAGATAGGCCTACTGTTATTGATGAAGCCCAGCGGTGTTCCGAGCTTTTGGTCACGGTTAAATATCTTGTTGATAAATCCAACCGCCGCAGGAAGTTTATCCTTTCAGGTTCCGGGAATATATCACTACGGAAGGCGCCAAGGGAGACCTTGGCAGGTCGGGCAAAATATTTGCATTTGACAGGATTTGGTTTTAGAGAAATGAGCGGATTGCCTGTCCATGGAATCTTTGATGAAATATGGTCAGGACGGGAGATTGGAGACTCAACTATAAAATTGACAGCGGATATTTCTCAATCCGTATGGCGGGGATGCCTCCCGGGTGTCGCACTTGCGGCAAATGAAAAAATAGCATTGGAACGGCTTAGTAGTTATATCGATACTTATATTCAGCGGGATATGCATGATTTAGTTAAAATAAGGTATCCTCAGCATTTTCGCAGATTGATGCAAGCGCTGGCGCAAGCGACAGGCTGGGAATCCGTGCAGGAGGAACTTTCAAAAGCATGCGGTGAGACCAGGACAAATGTAAGCAGATATATGAGTTTATTAGAAGATACCAATCTTTTGTATAATATAAAAGGTTATGCTGCCGGAGGTGAGAGAGCGTATAAACAATCAAAATATTTTTGGTTTGATTCAGGAACAGCGTGTTTTCTTGCCGGTATTTATCAAGCTGCAAATCTTTCGGAATCCCGGGTCAAAGGACGTTATCTGGAGAATTTTATCTTACAACAGATTTTATCCTGGATTTCCCTGCAAGTGACTGCTCCCGAGATATTTTACTGGAAGCCAAAGGCACATGATGTAGAGGTTGATTTTGTCGTTTGTTTAGCCAACAATATTTTAGGTATAGAAGTAAAATCCTCCAGAGAAATTACTTTTAGCGATACCAAACAGATGCGGGAATTTATTAAATCTCATCCGCAGGTTTCGAAAGGTATTATTGTTTATACGGGGAATAAAATATATCCAGTTGCATCAAATATTTATGCTGTTCCATGGACCGCGATTTAATGTTACAGTAGAATATTATTTTGGAGGTGCTGTAAAGAGAATATACTGCAAGGGTACATAATGTAGAGGTTCTGAAGGTAAAACATGATAAAATTAATAGCTATTGTTCAATGTCATATTGTCCACGAGCGATGTCCGGGATATTTCTGTGATAGGGCGTTTGTGAAAAGAACCTGGGGGTTTGAAGGATTGGATTTAGATAATGCTGTAAGGAAATTGTCTTTCACCTGCGGCGGCTGCTGCGGCAGGGCTTTACACCGGAAACTTATTTTATTGAAAAAGAAAGCAAAACAACATGACAGCATTGAAGATGGAGAAATACTGGTCAAGTTAGGAAGCTGTATAAGTAAAAATAATTATCATGGTCCAGTATGTCCTCACCTTAACTATATCAAAGAATTGATTCAAAAAACAGGTCTTGCCTTTTCCTGTGATACGCATATATCTAAAAAAGCGGAAGCAGGGAGAACCGCGGGTATTTATAAAAATGGAAATTGCGAAGAATAATATGGAATTACAGCCATGCCTTATTAAAAAGTTCAATGATATCCTGAAAAAAGAAACTAATAACGGCGTTAAAAATGTATATTTAAAAGCATTAAAAGAAATTGAAAAAGGCCGGACTTGAGCTTGGAACGCATGATGAAGTATATCAAATTCTCTATTGGGATTCGAATTCTGTTTTAGGTATCCCAGATTGACGGATGATGGATTGAAGAGTCCCGATGCGAATTTCTTTGTGATCCGGCACAGGAACTGTAATTGTACTTTGAAGTAGCTTTTTCTGCATTACGATATGACTGCCTCGCGTGCGTTCTTTTTGAAAACCATGCTGTGCCAAAATAGAGCAAACTTCCCTACCTGAAAGGATGCGTAATTTAGACAACTGCCACCTCAACTTGCGTTATATAAACTTCTTCATGAAAGCGTTCTTTTATCTCTTCCGGTGACGCGGTTTCAAAAAATAATTCTATAGCCTCTTTAAGATTGTTACGTGCTGATTCGATGTTTTCACCTTGACTTGCAATATCAAGTTCCGGGCATAACGCTACATACATATTATCTTCACGTTCAATAATTGCAGTTAGTTTTTGTTTCATATCGGGTTCCTTTTTCATATATAGAAAAATTAAAAATCGGATGATTTAATTTAACCACATAAAAATAAAGCTGTCAAGAAATTTATCTATTTTTTGAAATGGGGAAATATCAGGGATAATAATCAGGACAAATTTATTGGAATTTTTTGATAGGACACAGATTTGCGCAGATAAAAGAAGAACCCTGCGGCAGAGATCTCAGAGTATTTTTTATAATTGTTTGTCTATGAATATATTATCAATAGAAAAATTTTTGTAGATTTTCTTGGAAAAAATAGTTGACAACACATTGTTGTAATGGTAAAATTCTAAAAATATTAATTTGTCTTACCGTTGTGCACTATCACTACCACCGTTGTTTAATACCACTCATTATTTGTTTTGGATTTTAGTTTTGTAATTATATAATGATTACCAACTTTTGAGGTGGAATATGAGTGACAATAGCAATCTAAAACAACATATATCCCTTTTTATTTATCCATTTCATTTTACTATTCCAGATAAACATGTTATCGAAAAACTCATGTTATCAGATTCTCTGTGGAAACAATTAGAAGTAGATCAAAATACAAGTGAATATCTTTATTTTGTTCCATCAGCGAAAGATTTATTATTTAAAAATAGATTTGAGTTAAAAAATCCCAGTGAGTTTAAAATAAAATATAAAACTTGTTTATATCAAATTAATTCAATCTATTTAAATTTAATGCCAAATAATATTGCTATGTTATCTTTTGATATAAAAAATATTGCAGAAAAAGATGAATATAATTTAAATAGTTTATTAGATTTTAACGAATCTTTTAGATATGTTTCTGATATTTATAAAGATCATTCTGCCTCAAGAAATGGACTTACCATAGAATCTTCTTTTTTTAATCTTCAAAATGGTTTGACTGAAAATTTAATTGATTTTTTGTTTAAACCAATATTTTCTAATGAAAAAGATGAAAAACAATATAAACGATTATTTGATGAAAGAATGATTTCATTGAGTATGGCTTCTTTAGATGAAAAATTGTCGGATGAGCTAAGTTATAAATTTTTCAATGTAGATTCAAGTAATATGCAATTACCGGATGATGAATATATTAAAAAATATTTAGAAGAGAATACATACAAGAGATGGAGAGATAAAGGTGTGTTTTATGGTTTTACACATTATGGTTTTGGATGTATTTCTTTTGGTGATAATAAATGGTTATTAGAAGTTTTTAGAAGACAGTATTCAGATTTGGCGATTATTATTTGTTTTCAATATGGTGTTCTAAAATTAATTAACGAACAGCTATTATTAACAAATACAAGAAATACAAATAAAATTGATGAGCTAAATGAATTATTTAAAGACTTTATAAAAGATTATTGGTTTGATCTCATCACAAATCAAGATCAAGGCAGGGAAATATTTCTGTTATGGAAATCTATTTTTGAAAAAGAATATCATCTTTGGGAAATTATTAATGGAAAATTTGAGATATTATATAAATAAGCGAGGTTAAATATGAGAATTGAACTATCTGATAAAAATGTAATCAAATATTCAACTATCTTTATTTATCCTTTTTATTATAGTTCAAATAAAAAAGAGATAGTTACCATACTCGAAAATTCCCAAAAATGGAAAACAGAAAAATTTAACATCAAAGAAGAAAATAAACGTGCTGAATATGTTTATTTCCATCCTTATATTAGAGACATACTTTTTTCTCAAAAAGAAAAGGAAGCCGAATTATATAAATCACCTGTTACCTATTTAGGTTATTCTAAAGAAAAAAAATTATTGCTAAAGGTTAAGTATCCGGAAAAAAATAAAGATAATAATTGGGATTGGGAGGAATACGTCTCTAATCAAGAAAGATATTACCCTATTGATTCTATACATTTAAGTGTTTTTGAGTTTGGTATTGGAATCCTTTCAATTCAAATCTCTGAATGTATTGAAGTTAATAATTTTATCGGTAAAAAATTCAAAGAAATTTTAGTTTTCAATGAATTAGCAAGAAAAATATCAGCATCTATTAAACCTTCTGAACAAAAAAAGCAAGGACGTCTTTTAGATTCAATTAATATTGAAGGTATTTCAAATAGTAAAGAAGAATTTAAAGATGAATCTTTTTTATCAATAGAAAATGGGTCAATAGATGTTTCTAATGTTATAAAAAGTTTACTTACACCAATTCCCAGTTTTCAAAGTGTATTAGATGATAGGATGATTGTATATTCATATGTATGTTTTGATGAAAAAGAAGTTGATGCTAATGATATTATATCTGCTCATGAAGATTTTTTAACATTTACATTTGTAGATAAACAATGGAAAGGTTCGTTTGCCAACAGAGCATTGATAAATGAATATTTAAAATTGCATCTTTATGATAGATGGTTAGATTATGGTACTTTATATGGATTTTCACGCTTTAGTAGTACTTGTTTAGTTAATGGGTCTAAAGGATCACTTACTTTTAGTACTATTTATGATCATTTTGAGACCATATATTACGAAATTGCATTGCTTACGTATTTTCAAAGAGCAGCACTTTTAAGCTTTTCTAGAAAAGCAGCAGAATGTGCAGAGAAACTAAAACAATCAGAGAAAAATGCTTATGAAAATATAAAAAAATTAAAAAAAGATTTTTTGTTATTTACTAATAAATATTGGTTTATCGAAATAACTGGGCAAGAACAGGGAATAGATATTCATAATAAATGGAGCGATGTTATAAAAAATAATCAATTATTTGAAGAAGTAAGACAGGAATTAGCTGAACTGGATGAATTCGTTGAAATTATACAAGCAAATAGTTTGAATTTATTTATGGAAATTTTAACGATTATAGCAACAATAGGTTTAATTTTAAGTTTATGGATTGGATTTTTTTCAATTAGTATACCAGATAAAATATTCTGTTTTACAAACCTTGGATCTATTTCCTACATGATTTCATTTTTAATTTGCATGGTTTCTACAATTTATATTATAAAATTTTTCTCAGAGGATAACATACAAAAAAAGTTAGTTGAAAAAACAAAATTTTTTTTAAAGGATTCAAATAATGAGTGATAATTTAAATAATAATTTTACCTGGGATTTTGATTCTAATGATATTCCTCCTTATGATCTTTGGCTTTTTAAATGGGAAGCCACTAATATTTATGATTATATATTTGAAACGGATGATTTAAATCTTATACGTGGCGCAAGTCAATTACTAAAAAATTTTAAAGATGATATAAAAAAAATAGTAAATGGAAGTACTTATAAAATTCAGACTGTGTATAATGCTGCAAGTCAATTTCTTGCTATAGTAAATGGCAATGAAGCTGATGTTAAAGAATTTGGAGGAAATATAATTGATAAATTTAGCGGTGATGAATATTTTGGAACCAGTGCTTATGGAATTGTAAATTTAAAACAATTATATTTCACTGGGAATATAAAATTATTATATGCTATTCAACAATGTGAAGAACAAATTTTGAGAAAACGACTTAGATCTTTAGATGTTTATCCGGGTGCAAATAATTCATTGCTTGGACTGGATGAAGTAGATAAGCTTCGATTAGCAGATAAAAAAAGTCCTAAAGTTTATAGAGATGGAATGGATAATAAAGAATTAAATATGTCTTCCGGGACATATGTTAAATTTAATAATGGAAAAGATGAGCGCTGGGGACTTATTGAAGATATTTACAAATTAAAATATGTTCATTTAATTAACAAAAAAATTTTTTTTCAGGATATTTCTTCACTTTCAAAAATAGGCGTAAAAGAGAATAACGGTTATATATCTTTTATTACTGTTGATGGGAATGGATTTACAAAAGAAAGAGAAAATATAAAAACACTTTCAGGACTTTGTGAATTCAGTGTGTTTATTGAAAATATTCAAAAAAAATGTATTTTAAATGCTATAGAAAAAGAATTAAATGAAATTAATGTAAACATAAAAAGTACACAAAAAACTGCACAACCTGTTCAACTTTTATATATGGCAGGAGATGAATTTGATCTTATTGTAAGAGGGAATAGAGGGATTGATGTGGTAAATAGCCTAATATTTAACTTTCCTGAAATTTGTAAAAGTGAATTAAAAAATTATGGGAAAATAAAAAGTATAACAGAACTTGAGAAATTATCAATTTCTGTTGGACTTGTATTTGCTCATGCTAATACTCCTATTAAATTAATTAGAGAAGCAGCACATGAACTTAGAAAAAATTCAAAAAATAAAAGCAGAGAAGATTCAATTATTGATTTTATGGTATTTGAATCACATCCGACAACAAGTGATGGAATTAATGAATATCGTAAAAAAAATTTAGAAAATGGTACTAAAAAATTTTATAGTAGACCATACATAAAAGATGATTTTGTAAAGTTGATGGAAATTATTATAAAGTGCAAACAGAATAAACTTCCAAAAACACAATTGTATAAATTAGTTTCAGAGTATAATGAATTTATTAAACATGTTAAACAAAAATCATCTAAAGAACAATTATTGCAAAAATTTAGTAAAATTAAAGAAACAATCGTGAATATTCAGTTTAATAATATGAATAATGAAGTGAAAAGCATAAAAGTATTTTTACTAAATAATTCTAAAAGCATTATAGATTTTTATGAACTATATGATTATGTTCATTAAAAAGGAATAATAGTAATGGAACAACTTAAAATAAATATAAAAATTAGATGTCCAATTCTTACAGCAGGAGTTGGAGTAAGTCAAATTGGTATTGATATTAATCAGTTGAAAAATAGTGCAGGAAATCCAATCATTTCAGGTACTCATATAAAGGGTCGTCTTAAATTCGCTATTCTTCAAATATTACTGGCGTATGATGATGATATTTATACTATTCCATCGATAAATATAGAAGAAAAAGGTAAGAGAATTGATTTTTGGATTTCTCGTCTTGAAATTATTTTTGGCTCACCAGATAAGTTACCATCATCAATTATAATAGATGATTTTGCTCTTCAAACTGGAATACCATTTTCAATTAATCATAGAATTGCGATTTCAAGGGATACCGGAACAGCAAAAGAAGGCGCACTTGTATTTATGGAAGGGGCAAAATTTGGACAGGAATGTGACTGGATTGGAACAATTCAACTGCCACAAAATGGTATTTGTGAATTATCATTTGAAGAACTAAAGAGTTTGATTATATATGGATTTTTATGGTTTGATAGTATTGGTACTCAAAATAATATAGGGTGGGGTAAAATAATAGGAAAAAAAATTGAAAAACCTGCATTTAATTTAGATGTTATTGTTGGTAAAATTAAAACAATTAATCCTACTATAAATAAAGTTGAACCTGAATACAAAGTAAATATTAGCAGTGAATGGGATTCATTTGGGATAAAAATAGAATTAAGAAGTCCTTTATTAATAGCAGAACATTCAACAAAGAATAATTTTTTTGAAGGAAGAGATGATATCCCTGGAAGTGTAATAAAAAGAGCTATTGCAGATTATCTATTATTAGAATTAGGAAAGCAACCTGGAGATTGGATAAACGAAAAATTGGTTAATGCTCCAAAAGGGGAAGAATATTCTGAAATTATTAAAGAATTTTCATCAGTTTTAATTCGTTTTGCTTTTCCAATAAACCCTGATATAGAAAAAATTGAGCGCCCATTTCCATTACCTATTACTAGTTTTGCTTATAAAGGATGGCAATACAGTGAAAATGATGTACCAAGGGATATTTTAATTAATGATTTATTGGATAATATATATTTAACACATATAAAAGGGAATCGGATTGAATTTAAATGTGATAATAATTCATTAAATGGCTGGAGAACAATGGATGATGAATCTATTTTTATACCGCAACATTTTATCCATACAAGGACTGCTATAAATAATTTTACTCTTGCTTCTGAAGACGCGAAACTTTTTAGTTATAAAGCTATTAGTAATATGAATAATAACAAGCAACAAATTTATATTGGTGAAGTTATTTTCCCTAAATCAGAACCGCTTAAAAATCAAATAAAAAATATTTTGTCCAAAGTAAACACTATAGGTAAAGCATCAAGACACGGACTAGGGAAGATTGAGATAAAAGAAATTTCTTTTGAAAAAGATAATTGGGAAGTAAGATTAAGTGAGTTTAATAAAATAATTAAAAATGACAAATTTTTAGTCCCAATTATGTTAGTTACGGAGGCAATTCTCCTTGAACCTTTTAATGTTCAGCTTAATAGTGATCTTAAACAAATGTATGAAATTACATGGAAAAAAATTTTTGGGGAAAATATTGTACTTAAAACATTTTATGTAAATCATAAATTAAGGGGGATACGAAAATCAAGATATGGGGTACCTCCTGTTATTCTTACTAATGCTGGAAGCGTGTTTTTACTAGAAATAGATAAAAAAGAACAAAATAAAATAAAAGAGATTTTTTTATCCGGGATTGAGGTTAGTGCCTATTTAGATAGTATTGATAAAAAATGGAATTCATTCTGCCCTTATAGAAGGACAAATGGTTATGGTGAAGTAATTATCTGTCATCCAATCCATTTAAAAGGAGTCTCTAATGGATAGAAATGAATATTTGAAAAAAATAAAGAGGGATAGATATTTCCCTGGACCTGAAATTATTAATATTTATAAAATTATTGGAAAACTGAAGACAGCTACCCCTTTACATATAGGAAGTGGAGACTCTGGTAAAAAAGGTATTTCCGATGAAGAAGAGAATAATTGTGCTTTAATTGAAAGGGACAATAAAAAAATGCCTTATATCCCTGGTTCATCACTTAGAGGGACTCTGAGAAATTATCTTGAAACTAATTTAACACCATTTAATTCAATTGATGAATACGATGTTTCAAGTCTTGTAGTGACGAGTCTGCCTGATGCTGAATTTGAAAAACATAAAGGGATTACTGATGATGATATTGAAAATAAGAAAAATGAAATAAATCGTAATTTATTTAACAATTTATTATCTGGTAATGAATCTGAGAAATATCTTTCAAATGAAATGGCAAAATTTTATATAGAAAATCTTGACCTTATAGCAGGATTATTTGGATCTGGACGATATAAAGGGAAAATAGAAATAGATTCAGGTATTATTCTAGATCCTTCTGATTGGTCAGATAAAAAGATATTTATTATGCCTGGTGTTGCAATTGATCAGGAAACAGGAACAGCAAAAGATAAAAGTCTTTTTACTTATGAATTAATTACACAGGATGTGGAATTTAAGATTGAATTTACTTTAAGAAATGTGAAGTATTGGGAATTAGGTATGATATTTGAAGCAATGAATGCTTTTAATCATAAACATTTTCCACTTAGACTAGGTGGTTTAACAAATAATGGTTATGGAAAGATGTCATGTCAAATAGAAAAGGTATATCAAATTGGAGATGATGATAGAAAAGAAGCAGGTAAAAAAGTTAAAAATGATATAAAAATATTTAATGAAAATGGTAATTGGGAAAGTTTTTTTATTGAAAAAAGAGGATTTAGTGATATTAATTCATTTGAAGAAAAATGTTTAAACAAATTTAATGAAGATATATTGTGTAAATTATAAGTTAAGTTTTTGAGGCATGATAAAATGTTAATAGAATTAAATCGTATTTTATTATTAGGAGAATATTAATGTTTTCATATAGTTTATTACGCTGTTTAATTGATTATGATATTATTGTTGATTCTCCAGTATATATAGGTGGAACATTAGAAAAAAAACTTTTCAAAA
>JACQWU010000082.1 GCA_016209155.1 Candidatus Desantisiibacteriota bacterium
AACTCCGCAGTATTTTTTTCTCCAATACGATCTGGAAAGTGGTTTAAGTTTCAAAAGGGAATGTTTATCTGCAATTTTTGAAACAGCATGTATTGCTTTATCTCGTATATGATAGTTCTCTGATTTATCAAATGTAACATCCATTAATAATTCTTGAAGCTCTTTAAGTTCACAAGCTCCGGCAATATCAATTGCAACACGCCTTACTAAAAAATGTTTTGCTTTATCCTGTATATATGGTTTTAATTGTACTGTTAATTCCGTATGCTTTAATTTATAATATTGTGAACTAAGTCCCCAATCCGAATCAGCTATTTTCATTTGTTCAAATTGTTTTAGCAGTGAATCAACTAAGTCCTTACGAAATCTATTTTCAATATCTCCTGATAATAATGATTGTGGATCAGTGGTTATTATTTCTTCTATTATTTCAGGAACCATTGAATTTAACCATGAAGCTATTTGTTTCATCTGTGGAATAATCATTTGTTCAGGATCATTTGATATCTGAATTAATGATTTGATTTGCTGAATACTTAGTTTATGCAATGAAATATATCGCGCAGCTAAAAACTCAGTATAGGATTGATGCATAAAGCCAAAACGATTTGGTCCTCTGCCTGAAAATAAGGCTGTTTGTGTAATGGTTTCTCGTAAATCATTTTCTGTAAAATTAAAAGTATGTTCACCGGTTGTTTCTTCCCCTTCCTGTAACATTGAAAGTGTTAAATATCGATGATGATTATTATCTGGGTCTGATTTTGTTAATATGGATGAATAATTACAGAATGTCATTAAAGCCGCAATACGGGATGCCAAAGCAAGACGCCGTTGAGGGGATAATTTCCCGGACTGTTTTGCTTCCATTCTTTCTTGATTGTTTTCGGTACATAAATATTCACATCCACGATGATATATCTTAGCTTTTGAGTTTGAAAATTGATTCCCGCTTTTAAATTCTTCCAATAAAAAATTTAAGGTAATTGGATTACTTGCTAATGATTGTAAATCATTGTCTATTATATTTTTAATAAAACTATCCGGATTTAATTTGCTAATCTTTGCAGCTTCATAAACATCTTTTTTAAGAAGAGGTGTCAGTTCATAAATACCAACATTTTGTTCATCCCATATATAAGTTAAAGTATTTGTCAATGATTCCGGCCAATCACCTGTTCGGCAAGTAATACGTAAACTAATACGATTTTTATGCTCTTGAATTTTCTGAAATTGATTACTTAGTATAATTGCCGACTTAGGAATTTCTAAAAGACATTCATCTAAACTATCAAGAAATAAATATAAATGATGCTGGCCATTTAACCAATTAATCATTTCCGGGGATTTAAATATATCATCTATTAATCTATTCTCGTCACCATATTCATTAAAATTTTTATAATAAAGAACATCTGAAGAGTTTTTAATTTTATAAGAAAGAGTTTCTTTCTCTGAATTCAATGAAGTGGTTTTTCCTGATCCGGGTTCACCAAGTAATATTAAACAAGGTGTTTTTTGAATTTTTTCAAAAGATACAACCCCATCGTTATAGTATTGAGCATCCTCTGACTCCGGATCAATCAAAAATCCATTATCATCTAAACTCATTGAACCGCCACGTGTACACCAAAATCGCTTCCATGGGAAAATGTTTTTCATCAACATCCCTTTTAAAAAATACTTTTCTTAGTTTAATTAATTTTTAGTGTTTTATTAAAATATTAGAAATAATTTAACATTCACTTAAAAATATGTCAATTAGTTAAAATGAAATATATAGATTAGGTTGTAAAAGATTAATATTATGGAGGTATAAACTTATAGCCAGTTTTAAATTCATTTTAAATCAAATACCCGGATTTTTGATTTATTTATAAATTTATATTAATATTACTTATAGAAATAAATTTGTTATTGTTTTAAACAAATTTAATATTGAGGGAATGTGTTATGATTACTTCTACTTTTATTGCAAATAATACCCCCTGTGTTAATTTAGATGTAAGTAGAGAAAGGGGCAATAAGCGTTTAACTTTTCTTTATTATCTTTTGGCTGCTTTTTTACACTTTCAATGGAAAATGCAAGACAGACTGTTTATAATCCTCTTGAGTTAAAGACGGGCGAAAAAGAAAAACCAAGAATTTATGATATTGAAATTGAATTCAGCCAGATTAAGTAATGAATTAATTTCCCGTTTCCACACTGAAAAAAAACATTTCATAGACAAATAAAATATGATATATTAAATCAAAATATTTCTTATAAGGATATAACAATATTATCATGGAAAAAATAAATATTTTAAGTCATTATAAAAAATTATGGTTTTTTACTTTTAATAGACTTAAAGATAATAATTATCAGTTGATGCGTGAATATTTTGCGGAAGTATTAATAGAAGAATTAGAAGAATTTATTTCTCTTGAAAATAAAAAGATACTTGATGTTGGAGGGGCAAGAGGTGAATTTTGTAAAATAATATTTGATAAAAGCAAAAGCGATATTACTAATTTAGACCCATATCCCGGTGATGTTATATGGGAAAAAACAGTAGTTGGATTCGCAGATAAAATTCCTTTTCCTGATAATGAATTTGACTTAATTATTTCAAGGGGTGTATTGGAACATATTGTTCATGAAAAACAGCAGGAAAGTTTAAATGAAATGTATAGAGTAACTAAACAGAATGGCATTTGTTATATAATGATTCCTCCCTGGTATAGTCCAAATGGAGGCCATGCTTTAAAACCTTTTCATGTATTTCCATTTAAAATCGCAAAAGCATTGCGCGAATTTTTTTTTAGGAATAAAATAGATGCTAAAAGTTATTCTGATATTCCGCTTTATCCGGTATCTTTCAGCAAAATGCTTAAAATGATAAAAGCAAGCGGATTTAAAATTCTGGCAACAAGGGATACTCATTTTAAATTACATTTTGTTACAAAAATACCCGGTTTAAGAGAAGTTGCTGTGCTGGCGGCAGTGTTTATTTTGCAGAAGAAATGATTTGATGCCGGCAGACTTTGTCTTTACAGTTGACAAAAAAAAATGATGTGTTAGTATGTATTTTCAAATTCAGTTTTTATGCAATATGTAAATTAAGGAGGAATTATCAAGTGAAAGATAAGTCATTATTGATTGTTGAGTCGCCTGCTAAATCTAAAACTATTAATAAAATTTTAGGTTCGAATTTTATAGTTAAAGCTTCTATGGGGCATATAAAAGATCTTCCTGCAAAAAAAATAGGTGTAAATGTAGCTGATAATTTTAAACCCGATTATGTTTTTATCAAAGGCAGAAAAGACCTTGTGAAAGATATTAAAAAAGCCGCTGAATCGGTTAAAAATATATATCTTGCTCCTGATCCGGATAGAGAAGGGGAAATGATATGCTGGCATCTTAAAGAAGAGCTTGAAGATAAAAATAAAAGTATATATAGAGTAATGTTCAATGAAATTACGGAAAAAGCTGTTAGAGAAGCCATTCAGCATCCAACTGAAGTCGATATTAAAAAAGTTAATGCTCAGCAGGCAAGACGGATACTGGATCGTCTCGTAGGCTATATGATAAGTCCCTTACTATGGAAAAAAGTCCGAAAGGGATTAAGTGCGGGAAGAGTTCAATCTGTAGCGGTAAGGCTAATATGTGAAAGAGAAAAAGAGATAGAAAGTTTTATTCCTGAGGAATACTGGGAATTGACAGCAGATCTGGAGACATTAAAAAAAGAACAATTTACCGCAAAACTTGATAAAAAAGATAATCAAAAAATAAAAGTAACCAATAGTGAAGAAAGCGCGGCGATATTAAAAGATCTGGAGGGAGCCGCTTATTCGGTAAGTAATTTAGAGAAAAAGAAGAAAAAACGTTCTCCAAATCCGCCTTTTATTACAAGCAAGCTTCAGCAGGAAGCTGTACGTAAATTAGGTTTTACCCCGAAGAAAACCATGATGATAGCTCAGCAGTTATATGAAGGATTAACAATCGGAGGAAAAGGAACTCTTGGTTTGATCACATATATGCGTACTGATTCTACAAGAGTTGCGGTTGAAGCTATACAAAGCGTGAGAGAATATATAGAAAAAAAATACGGGAATGAGTATCTTCCTGAAAAACCTAATTATTATAAAAACAGCAAAATGGCACAGGAAGCCCATGAAGCAATTCGTCCGACAGCAATGGATTTGGAACCGGAATCAATAAAAGAGTATCTGACACCGGATCAATATAAACTTTTTAGTCTTATATGGAAAAGGTTTATATCAAGTCAAATGAAACCCGCAGTATATGATATTACGGTAGCTGAAATTTTAGCCGCTAATTATACTTTTGTTGCAGTAGGTTCTATGATAGTTGAAAAGGGTTTTACTGCTGTTTATGATGAGAGTAAGGAAGATAATAATAACGGGGCAGGGAATAAAAACGGAGAGGTTTCGCATGACATAGATAATCTTTTACCGCCTCTTCAAGTGGGGGATAAATTGATATTAATAAAATTAGATCCTTCTCAGCATTTTACCAAGCCGCCGGCACGATATAATGAAGCTACAATAGTTAAGGCTATGGAAGAAAGAGGCATCGGCAGACCGAGGAGAATAAATTGGATGAAATAGAAGAAGGCGGTACGGACAAAGATATTGTTTTAAAGGAGTTCTATGACGGTTTTGCCCGTACACTGGAAAATGCAAAAACAAATATGCGCAATATAAAAAAAGAAATGGAAGTTGAAACAGATATTGTGTGCGAAAATTGCGGAAAAAAGATGATTGTCCGCTGGGGACGCCATGGTAAATTTCTTGCGTGTCCTGGTTTCCCTGAATGTAAAAATACCAAACCTTTAAAAGATGACAAAGATGGTTCTGAACCTGCTGTAAAAGTTGAACTTACAGGAGAAAAGTGCAGCGCATGCGGCGGAGATATGGTAGTAAAGCACGGCCGTTATGGTAAATTTTTATCATGCAGTAATTACCCTAAATGCAAAACAATAAAATCTTTTACTCTCGATATAAATTGTCCTAACGAAGGATGCAGCGGTAAAGTTACCGAGAAAAGAGGCAAAAAAGGCAGATTTTTTTATGGATGCAGCAATTATCCTAACTGTAATTTTGTATCGTGGTATAAACCTGTTAATGAACCCTGCCCTGAATGCGGGAGCAGGTATCTGGTTTTTAAACAGACCAAAAAAGGGACCTTTTACAAGTGCCCAAATAAAGATTGTAAATACGTGAAGGAGTAATCTCTAATGAACCCTTCTATTACAATAATAGGAGGAGGACTTGCAGGATGTGAAGCCGCATGGCAGATAGCTGAAAGAGGTATACCTGTAAAGTTGTATGAAATGAGGTCGGCTAAGACAACTTCTGCCCATACAACCGGTTATTTAGCCGAGCTTGTCTGCAGTAATTCTCTGCGCTCCAATTCTATCTCAAACGCGGCCGGGCTTTTAAAAGAAGAAATGAGAGTTTTAGGTTCATTAATAATAAATACTGCCGATGAGACAAAAGTTCCCGCGGGGCTTGCTCTTGCGGTTGACAGAGTTGAATTTGCCGATAGAATAACAACAAAAATATCCGGTCATAAAAATATCAAAGTTATAAGAGAAGAAGTAATATCCATCCCTGACAATGAAATTGTGATCATCGCTACCGGTCCTATGACTTCGGAAGCTTTATCTGACGAAATAATAAAAATAACAGGTAATGAATATTTATATTTTTATGATGCGATTGCTCCGATAGTTGAATACGATTCATTAGAACATGATAAAATTTTCCGCGCATCGCGCTACAATAAAGAAAATACCGCAGATTATTTAAACTGTCCGCTTACAAAAGAAGAATATTATAATTTTGTTGATGCCCTTATATCCGGAGAGAAATATCCTGTTAAGGATTTTGAAAAAGGAATTTTTTTTGAAGGATGCATGCCGATAGAACAAATGGCAGAACGCGGAAGAGATACTTTATTATTCGGGCCTATGAAACCTGTCGGGCTTGTTGATCCTCATACAGGGAAAATGCCGTTTGCAGTTGTACAACTGCGGCAGGATAATAAGATTGGTTCATTATATAATTTAGTAGGATTTCAGACACGTCTTTTGTGGAAAGAACAGGATCGTACATTCAGGATGATAAGCGGACTTCAAAATACAGAATTTATGCGGTATGGAAGCATGCACAGAAACACTTTTATTAATTCCCCCGGACTTTTGAAAAATACCAATCAGCTTAAAAATAATCCGGATATTTTTTTCGCAGGTCAGTTAACAGGTGTTGAAGGTTATGTGGAATCAACATCCTCAGGACTTATTACCGGTATAAATGCCGCAAATTATATAAGAGGTAAATCTGTCGTAAGTCCCCCTCCGGACACTGCATGCGGAGCATTATTATCGTATATATCCGATCCGAAAATCGATAAATTTCAGCCAATGAATATAAATTATGGTATAATATCCGTAATAGATTCAGTTAAACATATAAGAGACCGCAAAGAACGTTATGCTAAAATAGCAGATAAAGCTTTAATTAATATTAAGGAGTGGAAAGAAAAATATTGCGAATAATTACAAGTTTAAGGAGATAACTTATGCAATGGAAATTTTTTTCAAGTTTATTGCTAATTCTGATTTTTATATTTTTCACTTCACAGAATTGGGAAATGGTTACATTGAAAATTTTTTCGTACAGTTTACCTACCACATTAGCTTTTATTATTGTATTATCATTACTTATCGGTTTTATTCTGGGAACAATAGTATCAGGTATAAAGCAGTACAAATTACAAAAATAGAAAAACAGTCTTCTGGAAAAAATTGAAAATCATAACATGAATGATTTGAAAAAAAAAGGATAAAGTAAAAATATTTTACTTTATCCTTTTAAACTTAAACAAACAAAAATTAACTTTTTTTGAATTTTTTTCTTAACAAACCGCTTCCGATTAGTCCTGTTCCTAAAAGAATTAAAGATCCAGGTTCTGGTACCGGAGGTAATTCCTGAGTTCCAAAACCATCAAGAAATACCAATCCGCCATGTCCGCCTAATCCACAGTCTCTAACAAATAATTCAACTTTAACCTGATCCCCTGCGCCTAAACCTAAATCATCCAGGTCAATAGAAGCAACCTGAGATTTATACCATATATCACCTTCATCACCTGATCCGTCATCAGTTCCGATTAAGGTAAAACCAGGTTCATCAGCTCTATGATCTGCATAATAAATGGAATTCCATGTACTGCCGTTATAGCTGGAAATGTTTAAGCTGAAGAAAGGCTGACTGCTTGGAGCATGAACAACCCCATTAGTTGGCTCCTCAAGAATTGCTCCCCATCTGAAATAAAGTACAGCACCTTCAGCAACATCCTGTGCAGTTATTGTACCTGTTTGAGTTGCTGTGCTATTGTGAGCATTATCCCATACAGCGCCGACATCACCGCTTCCAAGAAGTAATGAGTAAGCACCATAATAAGGAATACCAGAAGTCCATCCGGATGTGTTGTTAAACTGAGGAGTAAATGAGCTTATTACACTGTAATCAACAGGAGAAGTATTTCCTGTTAATGTCCATCCAGTAGCATCGCCTGTTTCAAAACCTCCATTTGTAAAAAGAGCATAAGTTGTAGATACGTTTAATAATAATACAGCGATTAATAGAACGAAAAGTTTTTTCATATTTTCACCTCCCCCATGTTTTTAATATACATTTGAATGTACCACTTAACTAATCTAATAAGTGATCTATTTTTGTATTGGTTATTATTATAACAATAAAAAAGCATTTGTCAAGTAAAAAATGCAAATAAAATTAAAAAAATATACAGAACAAATCAAGAATTACAAAAAATTACAA
>JACQWU010000331.1 GCA_016209155.1 Candidatus Desantisiibacteriota bacterium
AATCGAACCCCTACTAAAAATTCCTGTCAAACCTTATAGAATCTCTCCAATCTGCCTGCGAATCATCTCCGGTGTTATATTATATATTTTGCTCAATAAAATTATCCGGAGTAACCGAATCTCATATTCCTTGCATAATATAAAATATAAAAGCGGCTCAACTCCAAATACTATATATTTTGAGTCCATAAGCCATTTAATTGTATAAACATCAATACTGCGTTCCAAATCTGAAAGTGATTCTGTTTTCAAAGATTCTATCCCTTTTTGTATCAATGCTTTGTAAGGTGTATATTTAAAAATATCATTAAGCCTGGTCCAGTTTTTGGATATATAAAAATCAATATATTGCTCTTTTTCAATATTTCCTCCGGTAAAGGTTATTTCCTTTAGTAATTCAAGTTCTTTATCCAGCCAGATCATACGAAACAGGTTCTTTATATTAGCTAAATCAATCCATATCTTTATTAGTTCATCAATTACCGGCAAATTTATTTTTTTTGCCAGATTTTTAATCCACTCAAAATATTCCTGATCCAGCATAATGTCAATTATTTGAGGATTGTTTCCTGATTGTATAAATTTTGCTTCTACTTTTTCTTTTATATAGGTGACAGGATGATCCTTATGAGAATTCAATACAATATCTCTCAAGCCCGGAAAATGGATTGGTCCGACATTAAAATATATCATTTCCATGGCTTCCTCACCCAGGTACTTAGATTTTATCAGGACTTTTATATTGTGAAACATATATCTACTGAAAAATAAATCAACAATATCTTTATCGCAGGCAAGTTCTTCGATAATACAATAAAATTTATAAAATTCGTTGCCAAGTATAGATTCAAAGTCTGAACAAATCTTCAGATTCTCTGAATTTAATGACAGATGTCCATATTTATTCTCGATAAGCTGTGTGACTGCTCCAGGGGTTTCTGCTTCGATCATACGCTCAAAAACAACTCTGTCAATAAGCTTATTTTCCAGCATCCTGATACGTCCGGTAGCATAACCATACCGGATATCTTCTTTATGTAATTTTCTAGAGGATAAAAACAAATTCATACTCCTTTAAAAAGTACTTGTGCTACTTCTATTTCAAATTCTTTTTTCCATACTCTAAACAACATATCCCATGACTCATTAATTTCCATATCATCTTTTTTAAGAATAAACCCGCCGGAAATCTTCGCGTACTCCGGTCCGGGTTTTAAAAATATGTTTTTATTTTTCAATTCCGCATTTAAAATATCTATATATTCATTATTAATTTTATCTTTGTCGGAAGAGGATATAAAAATTTCAACCGTTCCTTTTTCCAGTTCCTTTAAATGTGAATAAATCATTTGTTTAATTAATTTTTGATACTCAGTTTTTTCCATATGAACAAACTTATCCTGTACTTTTTGAAAAACTATATTAATTTTATTTTGCTTTTCAACAAGTAAAATATTTTTTCGATAAATAGAAGCTTCTATCTCTGCCCTTTTTTTCAAATCCATAGCTTCAGCTTCAAACTTTATAGCAATATCATCTTTAATTTTTTGAATTTCATTTTTAGTTTCATTTTCAATCGAAGATAATTTATTGTTTAAGTTTGCTTCTATTTCATCTGTTTTACTTTTATATTCCTTATTTATTTTTTCCAGGATTTTTTCAAGAGACATTTGTAAATCCTTTCTATATATTTCATTATATTTTTATCCCTAACATTATTCCCAGAATTCCTGCTAAAAGTCCAAGCACTGCGTAAGTTTCAACAAGAACTGCAAGGATAACGCCTTTCATCGAAGCTTCAGGCTTTTTACCTGTCATAGCAACACCATTTGCAGCAACTTTTCCCTGGTAAATAGCCGATGTGCATAAAATAAAAGCCTGACAGGAACAGATAAAAAGTATTTGCGCTCCCTGACCAATAGTAAGATCTACAAGTTTATCTCCCAATACACCTGTTTTAATAAAAACTAAAATTCCTGTAACAAAACCATATATCCCCTGCGTCCCGGGTAAAGCCACTAAAATAAGCAGTTTCCCGAACATATCAGGGTTTTCCGACATTACTCCTGTTGCAACTTCTGATGCTATTGAGATCCCTTTTGCTGATCCATACCCTGAAAAAACAATTGTTATAAGAGCTCCAAGTACAGCCAGGGATATTCCATTATTAAAAAGTGAACCCATGACTTGAGAAAATGTAAACATTTAATAATCTCCTTTCTTATTTAAAATATATTTGTTTTTTAATTTAAAATTCAGCCTATCCACCTCTTTTCTTTAAAATTTAGCATTTAACAATATAATATTTACCTTCTTTACGAAACGGAATGAAAGCTTTTCCCCCGTTATCATAGAATTTTCCAAAAAATTCAACGTAATGAAGCCTGCATGTGTGCACAAAAGCTCCTAATACATTAATTGCAAGGCTAAAAAGATGAAATCCTGAAAAAAGAGCAATCGCTAAAATAATCCCGACTACCGGTACTTTAAGAAGAAGCCCGGATATAATATTTATTACCATACCTACTATTCCTCCGGCAAGTCCAAGAGCCAAAAGCCGAATGTAAGATAAAATATCACTTGCATAACTGGATGCTCCATATAATTTATATAGTCCCATCCCGACTCTCGAAAAAATATTTTTAACATCTCTTGCCCCAAATAATACTATAAGTAAAGCTCCAAATATAAAACCCCATGAATGATAATAATGAACTCCTGAGAATAGAAGAAAAGGTGGTATGATTTTACTTTTAGCAAGTCCCCATCCAATTACTGAACTTACCAATATTATCCAGCTTACCTGATCAAAAAAAGCATCCTGGAATTTTCCATTTAAAATATTTTGATATGCCTTAAATCCCAATCCGGTAAAAACATGAATTACCCCGATTGAAAGAGATACAGCTATGAATATTTTTAAATCCTTTAGAGGGTCGAAAAGCATTAAAGAATTTTTAGCGCTTGTAATACCACTAAGTGCCGAAGGCAAGCGATCCATAATATCACCGCACCATGAACCCAAAATTGCTCCAACAACTAAAGTAGACATTCCACACCAGATAAGCATCCATAAAACATCTGTATCCTGTTCATCTAAATCCCGTTTTTTAAGTATCTTGTACGCGATAGCCGCAAGAACAATACCATATATCCCATCCGCAAGAGCAAACGCGAAAATAAGCGAAAAAAAGACAGCAATGAGCGGAGTCGGATCTTTTTCCATATAACTTGGCATACCATATAATCTCACGATCAATTCAAACGGTTTTATCATAAATTTATTTTTTAGAGCAATAGGAACTTCTTCCTGAGAAGGATCAGGGTCACTGAATGTAACATATATTTCATCGGATATTGTTTTAAGTTTTTGAGTTAAACGTTCTGTATCGTATTCCTTTACCCATCCTTTAATAATTACAGTATGCTGGGTATGTCCAAATTCATTATGGGTATTCAAACGGTTTTTAATAGTATAATAATGGTCATAGAGTAAAGTGATTTTAGTCCTACCGGCTGCCAGCGAATTCTTTTTTTGTTCTAACTCCTTACATGCACGCTCGATCTCCTGGATTCTGAGTTTCATATCCTGTATTGCATCAGAAACTGTACCCTCCCAGCCTGCTAAAGGGAAATCAACAGGGATTACAGAATTAGCTTTAAATATCTTATCAATAGTTTCCTTATAAAGTTTTAATCCCAGGAAGACACATGTTACTTCCCCTTTTTCTTCCTGTACAAAAAAAAAAAAAAAACACCCTTCCAGTTCC
>JACQWU010000332.1 GCA_016209155.1 Candidatus Desantisiibacteriota bacterium
TGTTGAACCTATAATTTGCAACGATTTTTTGGACTCAAGCTATGCTTATAGAGAAAATAAGGGTCCGGTTAAGGCTATTAACAGAGTACTGCATTTAATCAATAATGAAAAAAGAGAATGGGTAACATTATGCGATATAGACAGATATTTTGATAATATAGATCATGATCTGCTTTTTTCAATGCTTGCCGGAAAAATTAAAGACGAAAAATTGCTTACTTTGATACGGCTGTGGGTTAAAATGGGAAAAGTGGATTCAAAAATGATATGGAAAGATACTCTTGAAGGAATACCCCAGGGTTCTTTATGCAAAGCTTTGCATAAAGAACCTTATGCAAAGTAAGTAATTATGCAAAGTAAATTACTAAAACTAGCAGAATTTCAACAGTTACACTGAATTTACTTTGCATAATATCACGACTACTTCAGACTTGAAAGCCAATCAAGCAACGGAGCATCCTTATTCCAATCAGGAAGATTACTATCTATCAGATTCGGATAGGCCTTCTCAATAGCACGACGTTTTAATTCTGAATCACACTTTGCGTAAATTTCAGTAGTTTTGATATCCTCATGTCCAAGAAAGTCCCTGATATAGATGAGACTAACACCAGCCTGCAGTAAATGCATTGCCTTACTGTGGCGAAACATATGGGGAGTCACTCTCTCCGGCACATTTGTTGATATTTTTCTTGCTGAAATAACATGCTGGGCTATGATGTAAGCAATGCCTTCCTTAGTGAGTTTGTTATGCTGTTTATTAACAAAGAGCGTATAGTCACTTTTCAAAGGTTTATCAAGGGAATGTTCCTGGATATAATGCTGAAGTAAAGTCAGCGTATTTTTCATGAGCGGTACCCTGCGCACTTTATTGCCTTTTCCAGTTAGAATAAGCACTGCCGGATTGTCCAATATAACATCCCGAACCATAATATTGGCTAATTCCTGCACTCTACATCCGGAATCGTACAGAACACTTAAAAGCGTCAGGTCTCGTCTGCCTTTTGACGTCATCTTATTCGGCTGTGATAATAAGCATTTCATTGCCTCTGGTGTTAGGTGTGGTATAGACGGTTTGGATGCCTTCTTGAGCGGTAATGCAATTACCTTTTGGAAATGGAGGATTCCTGATGGCTCCTCATACTGGGCGTATCTAAAAAAAGAATGTATGGCTGCAAGCCTTTGGTTTCGAGTTGCAATACTGCAGTTACGTTCTTTTTCGAGCCATTCCAGGAAATCAGCAATCACTCCATGAGTCAGTATACCCATGTCCAGCTTCTCAACAGGTATATTCTTCTGCTCATGACAGTAATGGATCAATAATTTAAAAGTATCACGGTAGGATGTGATTGTATTTCTGCTGACATTTTTCTGTCTTGGCAAATATACAGTAAGGAATTCTGTAAGGTGAGTAGCAAAATCAGTAGGTTTCATCGTTATACCCCTCCAATCGTGGAATGATATCAGGATAATATCCTTCAAGCTTAATGGATATGTCAGGGAAAATATCAGATGTAAGCCTCAGATAATACGCTGTTTCTTCAAAGGAAGTATGTCCCAGGTATGTTCTCAGTACAGGAAGATATGCGGTAATATCTTTTCCTTTCATAACCCATTTTTTCAGACAATGGCAGGCATAGGTATGGCGAAAATCATGTACTCTTGGCCCTTTTCCCCTCCCAGCATGAGAAATATCGGCTCTCCATAGAAATCGCCTGAAATTATGGTAGATGTTTCCTACAGTCATTGGTTTCCCATTGAATCCTGGGAAAAACCAATCCGATTTTTTTGAGAATCTTTGCGCATTGACAAAGTAGTTTCTGCATCGATCTCTAAAGTTCGTCTGACATCGCCACCAGACGGCTATTGTCATTCTTTGAATGCTGAATGCTCAGTATGCCTGCAGTGATATCCACATCTGATATTTTCAGAAGCCTTGCTTCCGAGCAACGAAGCCCACAGGTATAAATCATCCGAAAGAATACTGGCATGATGAGATGGCGAGATGGGCACTCACTGACATAACGACATTGATCAGTCTGATGGAAAAATCTCCGTAGCTCATCTTCAGTATAAATATGAGGGACATATTGCTGTTCTGTAGGGTAATAACCTTTTGGAATGATGTATGTATTCATTCCAATATTTCCCAAATATATAGCAAACTGCCGCAAGATAGATGATCTTGAACACTGATTGGCCTGTGTCTCATAATTCTTTTTTGAGCACCAATCTAAAACTATTTCCTTTGTGAGTATCGATGCTTCGGGATATTTTTCTGTAGTAAAGCAGGCGAACCTTAAAAGATGCTTTGCTTCAGACTCATATTTATAGCCAATTGCTTGTTTTAACCGGACATAGTTTCTGATATGCTCTGCAAATAACCCTTTGAATAGATAATTTTTCATCAGCACACCTCCGGAGTATTGAGGCAACATTCTTTCAGTTTATTGACGTCCACCTTCAAATAAACTGCTGTAGAATCTGTGTCTGTATGACCGAGGATATCTGAGATAACAGCCAGCGGGGTGTCATGCTCAAGCATTCTTGAAGCTGCTGTATGGCGCAGAGAGTGCATACCACGATGTTTTTTTAAAGTAGGTAGATGTGCAATCCGCATATACTTCTGGATGATTTGATGCAAATGATCACTTTCTGAAAAAGGCATGAATGGCGCTATATGCCTTAAAAATACAATTGGAGAATCTACTTTTGGTCTACCATGTTTAAGATAATTAATGATAGCCCATCCAAGTTCGGAAGGAATGGGCAGGGTTAGAGTTTCCCTTGTTTTTGACTGAGTAAATACCAATTTTTTCTCTTCCCAGAGGAAACAACCAAAAGTAAGGTTTTTAATATCAGTAACCCTAAGACCTAATACGCAGGCAAGAAGGATAATGGCATAATCACGTTTTCCAGTTGGATTTCCACGATCAATGGCAGATATCAGTGCATCTAATTCTTCTTTTGTCCAAACGGATGGAATTCGTGTTAGGAAGTGCGGCATCGTTACAATTACGGATTCCCTGGGAAACAAGATAATCCATGAAACGCTCAGACTGCTTCACGTAATGATTGACAGTGACTTTGGAATATCCTTTGCGTTCACAGTATTGTTTAAAATTTTTACTGATGTCGATGTAATAAGAATCTTTAAGCAACTCCCGATGTCTATAGTAACGTCTTAGAACAGTGCGATGGAGCTGGAAGTCTCCAATCATCCGGATGATACGGAGTTCCTGTGTATCCTTCTGTGATAGTGTTTTATCAAAATCCTTTTCAAGAATTTTATAATGGTGTTCAACAAAATCAATTCCAAGCTGCTCGGAATAAAAAAGCTCATTCCGTTTTTCCGCGAACTGAAGGATCTTTTTCCAACGGTTGCGGTAAAAGTCCATGGAGCCTTCTGTATAACCAAGCCGAAGTAGCTCCTGTTCCAACTCCTGTAATAGTTCTTTCAATGGTTTCTTTAGCATAATAACCTCCTATGATTAATGATTTTTGAGCTTTTGCTCAGTTATCATTAACGGAGATTATGCGAAGTAAATTAATAGGAGCCCTTGAATTATTAGGATTTTTTATAGGTTACTTTGCATAATTATTTACTTTGCATAAGGTTCTATTATCTCCCCATTACTATCGAATTTTTATCTACATACATTTGATGTTTTTGTAACAGAAAAGGAATATGGATATGTACGATATGCGGATGATTTTATAATTTTAAGCCTGTCGGAAGGCGAAGCAAATCATGCTATTAAAGATGTAAAATGGTTTCTTGAGAATAAACTTAAATTAACGATTAACCCCGGAAGTAAGGTGGCAAAAGTGCAGAATGGCTTTGAATATCTCGGAGTTCTTTTTACTGATAAAGGCGTCACAATAAGTAAAGAAAAGATGGAAAAATTAAAAAACAAAATTAATGATTCTATCAATCTTCATGAGGATAAAATTCTTAAAAAATTCATTGAAACAACAGAAGGTATTGACAGATACTATGCAAGATTCCTTTCTCAGAATATTCTGGAAAAACTGGATGAATGGGCAATTGTATGTCTTAAAAATAATATAAATAATGCTTATAACACAGGATTGATTTCTAAAAAAAGTGAAATAAAAGTAATCACATCCGGTGTGTTTTTTTTCTCTGATAAGTTCAAGCTTTTCAAACAAAGAGAATTAAAAAAAATAACCGCATACTGCAATAAGAAGAGAGAGAAGCTAATTAGAAATGTTGAAACTCCGGAAAAAGATCAAATTAAAAAGAAAAAAAAAGAATACCAGAAACTTGAATCGGACGGTTTTGAATTAATAGTAAATACACCGGGTGTTTTTATCGGGAAAACCAAAAGGGGGATTTCGGTTAAAAAACAGGGAGTTATAACAAAAAATGAAGAGCTTAAAATGGAAAATGAATTTCTTGATGACAATACAAGAAAAAGAGTTGCAGAAAAAGTTCTTGAAAGAATAAATGGGATGGAAATTTCAGAACTCCTGACCCGCGTGATTTTAATTTGACACCAAATTGTAAATCAATCGCAAATTAGTCCCCGGATAAATGATTTCAGATTCATTGAGGACTTCACACAATTTTTGAACATATCGGTTATTCCTTGGATTTG
>JACQWU010000318.1 GCA_016209155.1 Candidatus Desantisiibacteriota bacterium
CCTGATGAAAAAAAAGCCGGATTAAATAAAAATGAGGATGGTACTTCACAGACAAGTTTCCTTCGCATAAACAATCAGAGAAACAGTGATTTATGTACAAATTGCCATAAAAATCAGGGATTTGTGCTAAAAACTCCTCATGATATGGTTGAACTTGCGTTTAATGAAAAAAACATTCTCGGGAAAACTGCCGGAGCAAACGGGACATGTTCAGCTTGTCATTTAACACACAGAAGCAAAGACAAAAAACTCTTTGCAAGAGAATTTGGCCCCGGAGATGATATTATTACTAAAAAATGCAACAGTTGTCATAATAAAGAAAAAGTTGCGGAAAAAAAATTATTAGCAGGAAATTCTCATACTATTAATTCTCCGCTTTTTTCAAAGAAAATGGCAACAAACCTGCCTCTTTTTGACAAGGAAGGCAATAAAAATCCCAAAGGAACAATTAAATGTCTGACATGTCATGATGCTCATCAATGGACTCAGGATAAATCGAAATTAGGGCAGGAGGTAAAAAATGAAAATATAACAATAACACAAGAAATAATAGAAAAAGGGATAATAGGGAAAATAGTATTTATAAAGGGAACTAACGTATATATTGATATACTGGATAATATTAAAGCTGAAATAAAAAAAGATCAAATATTATCAATTTTTAAAAATAATACTATTTTGTGCAGATTAAAAGTTCTAAATGTTAATCCTTTTGCCAAACAATCGGAAATATATGCTGTTGTTATAACCGAGGGGGCGGCAGGTAAAATCAGTATTGATGATATAGTTTTTGATCCGACAAAACTTGATGTGACTTTAGGCGGAGGAGTAAACGGGGATGGAAACAATAGTTTCTTGAATATTCAAAACAGTAAATCTGAATTATGCATCGACTGCCACAAAAATAAAAAACAAATATTCGGAACTAAACATGATATTTCAATTGTCGCCCCAAATTTTGCGAACTCAATAGGGCAGACGGTATCAACTTCAGGGACATGTTCTGCATGTCATATTATCCATAATACAGATGGAGCATATTTAATAGATCAAAATAAAAAAGATCCGGAAAAAATCGATGTTTTAAGTAAAACATGCAGAATTTGTCATACCGGTACCGGTATTGCTTCCAATAAAATACCACAAAATCATCATCTTATACGTATGTTTCCTGAAGACAGGATAGATATCTCTCCTCCGCCTCCTTTTATGCCGCTTTATGATATTGACGGGAAAATAGGGTTCTGGGATTTTGTCAGCTGCGCTACATGTCATAATGTACATCAATGGGATCCGCGAAATCCTGATAAGCATGAATTAAACGAAGGTGATAGTACAAACAACTTTTTAAGAATGAATAGTTCTGATAATCAGTTGTGCGATGCATGCCATGTTTCAAGATATAATATGAAAATGACCAATGATCCAGATGAAACAAAGACACAGCCTGTACAACAAAATAAAAATTATGGAATATCAGAACCGGGTCAGGATAAAAAAGAAATAATTATATCAGAGGGCGGACCTAAAATAAGTATTGTATCACCAAAAAATAACTCTATTTTGACCAGCAAGGAACAAATTATTTCCGGAAATATAAGTGATTCATCTATACCAAAAGCCATGATAATATTAAATGGTAACCCGCAGATAATTCCTGTTTCATTAGGTATATTTGAAGAAAAACTGATATTTAAAGAAGGAAAAAATTTTTTTAAAATTCTTGCTACTAATCTGGATGGAAAAAGCGGAGCATCTGAAGAAATTAATGTTTTAATAGACACAAATAAATCAGGGATAATAGGTTTTGATTATCCTAAACCGGTTACTCTGATGGATAATTTTCAGATGAAAATAATATTTAACCAATCAATGGATTCAAAAATCACCCCGATTATTTATCTTTTAACAAGTGATTCTAAAACAATCATATTGGAAACTCAGGTTTCAGCCAAAGCTGTTTTTATAGGGCATTTTGAACCTCTCACTCCTCTTGATCCCCAGATCTACAGTGAAATAAAACAGGGAGATATGATATTAAATGCAAAAGAATATTATGGTTTTGAACAAAAACCTTTAGTAATTATTAAGGATTTATTAAAAAATAAAAATCCCGGTCCGGGAAATGATGAAGTCCAAATAATAGCCGCTTCCCCGACAGAACCAAATGGAGAAACTTTTGCTATAAAAGAACATCCGGTTTATGAAGGAATTTTTTCCGGAGATTTTGAGTTTGGCCGCTGGGAGGAATACGGGGATAACCTGCTTGGGATTGAGGATAAAAATAGTTTTACTGTAACTTACAATCTGGGAGAATGGACATCAACTAATAAAACTAATGATACTTTTACATCTACTCCGATCAAAATCACCCGCAATATGAAAGGAGAAGTAAATATTGTGGTTGAAAATGCCAAAAGTATTAATGGAAATGTTATTGAACGAGATAATTCAGAATCCTTTGTTGTTTATCCTGATTTATTTAATATGAAAAACAAAAAGCCTGTCAGTATACTTGAAGGTATTGATATACGCACAACCGATATTCATCTTATATTTTCAGCTGAAGAAGCAACTCAGATGTTTATATCTGAAAAATTTGACCTGTCTTCCGGGAAATGGGAGCCATATGCGAAAGAGAAAAAATACTTTTTATTAAATCATCAAACCGGAAATAGAAAAATCTATTTTAAATTTAAAAATAAATTTGATGCTGAATCCCCTGTATTTATGGTGGACTTCAAATACAGTCCTGTAGAATATAATATGATACTTGATAAAGACATAACAAAAGACACCATTTTTGAAGCTGATATGGGGCCTTTTATGATTCGTAAATCGATTAAAATAGATGAAGGTGTTACAGTTAAAATTAAGGAAGGATGTGTATTCTGGTTTGATGCTTCAAGCAAAGAAAAAATTAAAATAAGTGTACCGGGAAAGCTGGAGGCTGAAGGTTCCAATGAAAAAAGAATAGTTTTTTCTTCAAATGCTTTAAACCCTAAAAAAAGTGAATGGGAAGGTATCGAATTTATAAATTCAAAGCAAAATATTTTAAAATTTATTGATGTTCTTTATTCTGATAAAGGTGTTGTCCTTATTAATTCACAGGCAATAATAGAAAATTGCAAATTTGAGTTTAATAATTTATCCGGTCTTACATGCAATAAAACCTCCGATACAATTATTTCTTTCAATAAATTCATTAATAATGATATAGGAATATTGATAAGTAATAACTCCAATCCGAAAATAATGAATAATTATATTACAAACAACAACACGGGAATTTTATGCGAGATTATTTCAACTCCAAGAATTATCAATAATTCAATAACAAAAAATATGAGTACCGGCATAAAATGTATTGAAATGTCTTCCCCTGCAATTTCTGATAATGAGATATCAAACAATACAGAATACGGAATTTATATTAAAAAAGCATCGCCAATGATATATCATAATAATATCGTCGAAAATATGATCGGAATTCTTTGTGAAGAATATCATAACCCTTTTCTTATTAAAAACAATAATATATTAAACAATAAAGATTATGCTATAAAATTATCGAATTTTGATCAAAACTTAGATGCTGCTAAAAATTGGTGGGGAACAAAAAATCCTGAAATAATAAAAAAATACTTGTATGATTACTGGAAAGATAATTCTTCGGGGAAGGTACTTTTTCTCCCGTATATGGAAGCATCTGCAATCTTTACAAATATTAACATAGTTATAGATCAGAATAAGCCGGTAATTTTAACATGTGATTATCAAAAAATGGCAAATTTAACTTCGCATTTTCAAATATCTTTTGTTTTCAATGAATCCCTTAATCCTTTTGTTATCCCTGAGATTTCATTGGTTCACAAAAAAACCGGGGAGAAAATAATTTCCAAGACAGGAAGATTCTCATATATAACTTTTGAAAATGATACGTTCATAGCATCTGATATTACTCTTTTTGAAAGTATGGCGGGAGATATAGATATTTATATAGAAAATGTGCAGGATGTAACCGGAAATATTATTGACAAAACCCTTGCAGGCACATTTACTCTTGACCCGACAGTAAAAAATACGGAGGGTGATTATCTCTCTTCTTCTCTACTGACACTCAATATATCAGCACCAGATGCAATAAGTATTATGATAAGTGAAGATCCTAAATTTACAGGAAAGGAATGGGAGGATTTCACTCCTTTGAAAAAAATTAATATTTCGGAAGAAGAAGGGGAAAAGATAATTTATATCCGTACTCGTGATAAAACCGGTGCATCGTCGCCTGTGAGTCAATATATGGTTCATCTGGATAAAACTCCTCCCCTTATTCTTAATCCTGTTTATAATGTTCCAAAAGTAAAAGAGCTTTTCAACTTAAAATTATATTTTAGCGAACGATTAGCTCCGGGCTGTAAACCAAAAGTTATTTTAAAAAGTCTTAACAATAATACTTTCACTTTGCCTGACGGTAAAATTACAAGTGCTACATTTATAGATGACACTTACACCGTACCTCCGGTAACTCTTCCTGAAAACATTGAAGGATATATTACTATTTTGGTGGAAAATGTAGGCAGAAAGATCGAACGGACGTTGAAATGATTTTAAGTGAAAATAAGGATTTTAAAGATGCCGGATGGGAGCCATTGGAAAAAGAACATGGATTTAAACTCTCAAGCGGTGAAGGGGAAAAAATTATTTATCTTCAATTCAGAGACAAAATAGGTTATATCTCCCCTATTCAGCAGGTAACTATTTTTGTGGACATAAATTCTCCATATATAATTAATTACGAATATCCGTCGCCTGTACAAATAAGTAATGATTTTCAGGTTAAGATCCAATTTAATGAATCCATGGATACTACATATATCCCTGTGGTAAATCTCTTAAGCACGGGAGAAAAAAATCCTATAATCTCAGGGCAAGGTACTTTTACAACAATTAAATCACCAAATGATACTTATATAACACCTCCTATAATACTCGATGAAAGCATGGGAGGAGCTATAACCATTGTGGTATCAAAAGCTTTCGACATGGCAAAAAATGAGATGGAATTGAAAATGGATAAAAGCTTTAACTTTGATACTTATGCTCCAATCGCAGCGCAAATCAAAGTCAAAGAAGGAAATTATGTGCGCAATCCCAAAATTAATTTTACACTTTCAGTAATTGGAGCAGTTAAAATGATGCTTTCTGAAAATCAGGAATTTAAAGACACCACATGGATTGACTATGCCGGAGATATAGAATATTTTCTTTCAAATAAGGATGGAATAAAAAAAGTATATTTTAAATTTGAGGATGAAAATAAAAATATATCTAAACCAAAAAGAGTGGAAATTACTTTAGACCGTGTTAAACCTAAAATTACAGGATTTGATTTACCTGAAACGATAGAAATCAATAAACCTTTTAAAATTACTATTCATTACAGCGAAGAAATAAGGGCTGAAAAACCTGCCATCGTCCTTATGAGTACAAACCGTATAAATTATTTAATTTTTAACGAAGGAACTTTTATAAGTGATAAAAACAAAAATGATACATATGTAACTCCGGAAATTGTATTTGATGAAAGTATGAAAGGTGCAATTGTTATTGTTGTCGATCAGATATTTGATCCTACAGGCAACAAAATGGATATTTTTAACAAACTGTTGTTTTATTTTGGAGTGGAAGATCCAAACAAGCAAAAAATAAAAATCAGTGAAGGGAAATATACTACAAAAGAAGATATAACAATTCTTTTTAATTATGCCGATATAAAAAAAATGAAGATAAGCGAAGACCCAGAACAAAAATTTGCCAAATGGTTAGGGTATAAAAATAGAATAAGATACACCCTGAGCAAAAATGAGGGAGAAAAAAATATATATATAACTGTAATTCATAATGATGAAAAAATAGAAAAATCAAATTTCAAAATAATTCTGGACAAAACTGAACCTAAACTTATAAAATCTGTCTTCCCTGAAGAAGACAACCTTATTTCAAATCAAATAAAATTTATTTTCAGCGAACAGTTAAATATAAATTTCCAGCCTGTGATTATTATCACAGACGCAAATGGGAAAAATATTCTTCTGAGTGAAAAGGGCAGATTTACTAATACAAAGGAAAAAAATGATACATTTATTACTCCTGTTATCCCAAAGTATAATAAGCTGGCTTATCCTATCGATATTTCCATAACAAAAGCTTATGATGCAGCGGGAAATGTGATGAAACTTGTTCATGTAAAAAAAGAAAGATAAAGGAGGTGATACCTGCGATGAAAAAAATGAATATATATTTGTTTATTATGCTTATTATTATATCTTTTTCTTTTTGTGGTTGTGAAGTAGATAAATTAAGAGAAGAAAATACAAATTTAAAACAGCAGATTGAAACATTAACTTCTGAAAAAGCCACAATGGATTCACAAATAAAAGAACTTTCAACAAAAGTTGAAGATCTTACAAAAAACAGCGGCATCCTTGAAAGAACCAATGAAAATTTAAGAGTACAGGTTAATGAATTAAGTAAAAAGAAAATAAGCAAAAACACTATTAAAGCTGCACCTAAAGCACCTGGTAATAAAAAAAAGAAGAAAAAATAATTATTCAACGTAGAGACGCAGTGTATTGCGTCTCTACAATAAATTACAGGCGGAACAATGATAAAACCAATAGATACTTTTAAAGATTTAATTGACACCTCATGGGGATTTAGAATATCTAAAATAATATTTACCGCTATTGAACTTAATCTTTTCACTTTACTTTGCAAAGAAAAAATAGAAAGAGAAAAAATATTAAAAAAACTAAAATTGCTTCCTTCTGCAGGTGAATATTTTTTAAACTCCCTTGTTTCTTTAGGATTATTGGAGAAAAAAAACAATAAATATACCAACTCAAGGATAAGCAATAAATTTCTCGCAAAACAATCAGGTTCTTACAGGGGTGATATACTTAAACACTTTCATAGCGGATGGGATAATTGGGCTAATCTTGAAGAAGTATTATATGAAAAGAAAAGCACAAAACGCCAGAAAAATAAAGATGATAACTGGAGATCATTCATTTTAGGAATGCGTGATCTTGGGATAGAACGCGCAGAAAAAATGCTGTCTCTTATAGATTTCTCACAGAACGAAAAAATACTTGATTTAGGCGGCGGACCCGGAATTTATTCAATCATTTTCGCAAAAAAATTTTCAGGTCTAACTGCTGATATATTTGATCTGCCTGAAACAATAAAAATTGCCGGGGAAATAATCAAAAATTATAAGCTGGAAAAAAGAATAAGCACAGTGAAAGGTAATTTTGTTTCCGATGAGCTTGGCAGTGGTTATACAATGGTTTTGGTTTCAAATATTATTCACAGCTATGGTACAAATACAAACCATATGATTTTGAAAAAAGTTTTCAAATCGCTGAGTAAAGGCGGGAGAGTAGTTATAAGCGACTTTATTCTTGATGAAGAAAAAACTTCCCCTCTTCAGGCAGTACTTTTCGGAATGCATATGATTGTAAATACAGAGGAAGGCCGTACCTATACAGGATCTGAGGTTGAGAGTTTGCTTAAAAAATCCGGTTTCAACAGAATAGAATTCAAACGTCTTGATGAAAATACAAAACTGGCAATAGGTTATAAATAATATTTAATCATTCCTTTCTCCCGCAATAAACTTTTCCAGCATTTTATATGCTTTGTCATCAGAGAATTGCTTCATAGGATGTTTCATGAAATAAGCCGAGGGTGAGTATAAAATACCGCCCTGTTTCCGGTTAAGAGCAAGTTTGCAGCATCTAATGGCATCGATAACAACTCCAGCCGAGTTTGGAGAATCTTCAACTGATAATCTTAATTCCAAATTAATCGGAACGTTACCAAAAATTCTTCCTTCCATCCTTATGAAACAGATTTTATTGTCTTTTTGCCACGGGACATAATCACTCGGGCCGATATGTATATTATTGTTTTCAAGCCTGTCCTTAAGGACAGATTGTACTGCTTCTGTTTTCGATTCTTTTTTTGAAGTGAGACGTTTTCGCTCAAGCATATTGAGAAAATCCGTATTACCGCCGATATTAAGCTGATATGTCCGGTCCAGCTTTACTCCTCTTTTTTCAAATAAATCAGATAATACCCGATGGGTAATAGTTGCACCAAATTGAGATTTGATATCATCACCGATTATCGGTATGTTTTTTGCTTTAAATTTATTTGCCCATTGAGGATTACTGGCTATAAAAACCGGTATATTATTTATAAGTGCAACA
>JACQWU010000083.1 GCA_016209155.1 Candidatus Desantisiibacteriota bacterium
AAGTTATGTCTGATTTCATGATATTTTCTCGACTTCCTGCTCAATTTTTAATTTTTTGCCGGAACTTTCAATAAAAAAACTAACTAATTTTCTAAAATCACCCAGTTTCTTAATATCAACCTCATCTTTTTCTGTTTTTGTTTCTTTAGGATTCCATTCCCCCTGCCGTCCACCAATAATAACTTTTGTAGGACCATACGCGCTTAAATTCATTTGAGAAATAGAATGATTGGTCATTACATTTATAGGTTCATCGTCAAACAAAACAGCTGCAATATGTAACCTATTGTTTTGTTTGATGGAATTAAATATAATCTGGTTAATATGCTGATCTAAAAATGAATAACCACTAATTATAAATAATCCTTCGCCATCTTGTAAATAACTATTTAAACGGTCAAAATATGTAATAAAAGGTTGTTTTCTTGAAGCTTCATATTTTTCCCGAGACGGATATATCACCAATTCACCTGTATTCCCGTCTGAAGGTTTTGAATGTGCCCCCATCCGTACTACACGATATGAATCGATTGATTTATTTTTTTTCCAAAACCAATTAAATGATCCATGCAATTTCCATAATCTAATCCATGACAAAGGTATCATTTCTGACTTGTCTTTTGGTTCTATACTTTCAGGATAAAAAAAAGCTTCATTCCCTCCAACAAAACCATCGAAATATGGAATTTGTAAACCTTCTAATGATTTTTCTAAAATAAGATCATAATTTGTCGTGAATATTTCTTTAGTGAAATCACGATTTAGCCAATTTAACCATGATAAAAATTTTTTAATTAGAGAAAGATCCGCTGTTTGTTCTTTTTCCGATATTATTTCGGAAATTTTGTCGCAAACATCTTTGTCAAGTTTTTCAGAATCACTTCCAGAAATAGAATTAAACTCTTGAGTCTCAAGTCCCTTGGTTAACATTCTAATTAATCGTATCTGATTTAAAATATCTTCGATAGTGGGTGCTGAATTTCCATGCGCAAACAAACATTCTTTTATTTTTTTAATTTTCGGTTGATCGTTGGGGTCAATTCCTGCTTCAACCAATTTTGTTAATTTTTTAATGTCAGGTAATTCTAATGCGGCAGAAATCCCTGCCCCTAAAAAGAAACCAACTCTCCGAGATATAGATAATTGATTTGTAAGTTCATTAAGTTCTTTTTTTGTATCAAATATCGCAGTTTCGGTCATTAGAATCTCCTTTTTATTAGTTAAAATAACAAATATATTTTTTTTCTATTATTTAATACTCATCTTTTCTTTTTCCCATCCCCGCTCAATTCCGCCACAATATCTTTAATAGAAGGCAGGCTGGATTTAAACTTCTTTGGCAAAAGATTGCATTAACCGGTATTCCGAAACACCAATAGACTTTTTAATATCGCTTAAAGCATATTCAGCAATTAGTTTTTTTTGCAAATCAAATTTTGGAATTATTACGAGACTATTATTAGCCCTTAATTATTCCTTTTAGCCCATTATTAGCCTTTAACTTTTATCGGACATTATTTCGGACATTTTTAACTTATTTCGGATAGCTTTTACAATTAAATTATAAAAAATATGTGCCATTATATGAGCCGCATTTCAATTTTGTGTGCAACTTATTGATTTATCTTTCATCTAAATCAAATTTTTCAGGACATTTATAAGTACAATTTTATCTCAAAAATACTTATCCTATATTTTTTATGTTTTATGATTTTTTTAAATCTCCTTTAAAATTTTATCGCCAAATATTATTAAGAATTAAAGATGATACGTTTATAATAATTTTACTATCATAATCGTGTAGTTAATCATGTAATAATTGGTATAATCGTGTAAAAATAATCGTGTAATTAATCGTGTAATTTTATCCATAATCGTGTAATTACCTTGCCAGATACACAACGTTTCTTCCTTTGCCTTGAATTAGCGCCATATCTTTTTGAACAAGATGATTTAAATCCGTTGCAGCAGTTTTATTAGTTACTTTGAAAATATTTCTATATATCTTATTGGTAATCCTTTTACCTTCATTCACCATCAATCTCAATGCTTCAATCTGCCTCTCATTTAGTCCCAGTTTTTTCAGATCAGTCTGGCGTTCTTCAGGAATGCTCGATACAAGATCCAAGATCTTCTCTCCGGGCCCATAAAATTTCACAACAAAAAATCGCCTTCTTCTGATAAATCAGGCACCGAAAGACCATGTTCTTTCATCAACTTCTTTATTTTGCCTATCCCTGTTCCAAATCGCTCCATATCCATGGTTTCATGGAAAATATTACAAATTTTTTCATTACGTGTAACATGATTACCTTCTAATTTTTTTATATTCAGTCCCGGTAAAAGGCCTCCGGGGTTTCTAACTTCAACACGATCGTCAAAAATCGATACCATAATAGGAGCACCCATGCGGGTATAATCTCGATGCGCAATAGCATTAATAATAGATTCACGGATAGCTTCAAATGGATACTCCGGAATATCCACTCGTTTAAATTCAACTATTTTATTTGCTAATCGTGTGTTTCTTTTAAAAAAGTTTTCTACTTCATCCAGCATTTTGTAAATTGTCCCTTTTATCTCCTGAGAATCAATCATCGCAAGTCTTGAAGTACCTTGAAATCGGGCAATACGGATTTCATGATGAGAAATATGTTCAGTAGGATTTTTACCAAAGAAAAGTAGTGCGGCATTGGTTGGAAATAAATCGTTATTTTCTTTTTTAACTACTTTAAGCGTATCAATAAGAAAATTTTTTATTGAAATATCAGGAATTGAAACCTTCAGTTTAATAGCACGATTCTGTAAAAAATCTTTTACTGCTTTTTCATCAATAGCATCGTAATCAAGATCTTTGCGTATAGAAACATCAAAAGGGCCTTTTCTGAATTCCCCTTTATCATCAAGAAAGGAAATGAGGCTATTAAGAATCTGAGTTTTTAGGTCATCTATATTATTAAATCGTTTATAAATAAATGATGATTTTATATTTTTGAAAAAAGTTTGTGTGTCAGAATCTCGGTTTTTTTTTTTTTTTTAACTACCATTAATAAAAGCTAGAATATCTCCATTTGATTTGGATTTCAGGAAATGTCTAAATTCTCGTTCTGTCGCTGAAAGACCATCTTTGCCCTTATCTCCGTAATTATTCCCAATGATACAAATATATACATCGCTATTAGCAACGTTTTTCAGATAGATTGAGAGCGCAGAGTTCCCTTTAGCGGGGAGATCTTCAAACAGAAAAACGTTAAAATATCCGCGAAGGACAGAATTGTTGTTAATTATCTCCTTAATGGCAAATCGTTCATTTTTAAGTTCTTTTTGATTGGCGCTTATAAATAATTTATATTTCATATTAATCCTCTGTCTCTAAATTATTTTCCATTTTATCCAAAATAATTCCTGCTTGGATATTTTTTGTTTTAGACATACTTCTATATCGTTTATTAATGTTTCTTTTTTATTATCGACTTCGTCCTGGGTTTTATAAAGGTTTAGACGCATTTCATTGCGTTTCTTTTCGGAATCTTTTATTGACCGCTGAGCTTTAAGCTTGTCTTCAAGATTAACAATTCTGTTAGCATATTTCCGTTTCAATTTTATATTTCAATTGATAATTCCTGTCGATTATTATAATATTCAATTTATTTATTGTCTATGGAATATATTAATAATTTAAAACAGGAGAAAAATATGTCATTTTATGATTATTACAGATTTCCCAGATATGTATCTGTGGGAGAAAAGCGGGCAAAGGCTGAAAAAAGTCTAAAACAATTGAAGAAGAAAAATCCGGATATGAAGCCGGTAATTATCGAAGGACAAAAGCTTGCGCGAACATGGTGGGGGGAAGCGTGGAATAAAAATCTTGAAAAATACGCGGATTATTCTAATAGAATCGGCAGAGGCCGCTGTTATTTAAGACATGGGGCAGTTCTGGATCTTAAAATAACTCAGGGTGAAGTTAAATCTCTTGTGCAGGGCAGCAGCGCAAAACCATATTCAATAACAATAAAAATAAAACCCATAAATAAAAATATCTGGGAGAAAATTAAAAAAGAATGTGAAGGAAAAATAGAATCGTTACAGGAACTTTTAGAAGGCGGTTTTCCAAAAGCATTGAGAGAAATTTTTACGACAAAAGGATGCGGTTTATTCCCATCACCGGATGAAATAAATTTTGAATGTTCATGCCCTGATTGGGCATCCATGTGCAAGCATGTTGCCGCAACTTTGTATGGTATTGGAGTGAGGTTAGATGAAGATCCAAAGCTTTTTTTCACACTTAGAAAAGCTGAAATGGATGATTTGATAACACAAGCTCTGCAGAGTAAATCTAAAAAGATGCTTAAAAAAGCAAAGAAAAAAACTGCCAGAGTTATAGATAAAAAAGATCTCTCCGGTATTTTTAATATTGATATGGATGAAAAAGTCGAAATCAGGAAAAAACATAAAAAAACTGTGATTAAAAAAGATTAACACTAAATCCTGTATGTTTCGAAATAACTTTGATAAACAGACCCGTTCAAACAAATATCAATTATGTTTAAAAAATCTGGATGCGATAAAAAAATGAAAAAAAGAAAAAATATCAAACAGAATATAAATGTTACAGGCAGTTCTAATGTGAAAATTTTCCGAATATTGATAAACCTAATATAGTTCTCTCTTTATTTGGCGGTTTAAAAGACAGCCCATCAATAATAAATTATTTAGTTGGTGAAATAACTATGAAAAATAAATTAGAGCAACAACCTTTAGAAGTTATTCTTGATAAAATGAATCCAGTAACAGATAAACAAAAAGAACAATTTAAAAAATTTAAAATATATTTTTGTTTTTTTGTTGGTTTTATTGACAATATATTCCAAAATGAATTAAAAAAACTTGACTTTAAAAATGTTGAGGAAATTTATTCATTTACTAAATTAGAAGAAAGTATTGGTTGTTTTCATAAAGCATCGACAATATTTGAGCCACAAGAAAGAATTGATTTTATGAATTTAGCTGAAAAAATCGGTATTCAACTTTTGCAACAAAAGAAAATTGAAAAAAATTGGACGGATGAAATAGTAAAAGAACGAAGTTTAGGTTATGGAAACTCACAAAAACTTATTGTCTTTTTCTATAATACGCCAACCTCAACTTTGCCAATCCTATGGGAAAAAGGAACATACAATGGTAAAGAATGGTTAAAACCTACCAAGAGAAATATTTTTGATAACAAAACTTTATTTAGAGAAATTCGCGAGTTAATTCTTTCAGCGAGAAACACTGTTGTAAGAAATGTTGATACCATTCAGGTTATTACGAGTTTTGAGATTGGCCGCAGAATTGTGGAGTATGAACAAAAAGGTGCCTTTCGAGCTGAATATGGTAAAGAACTTTTGGTCAATCTTTCCCGCAGCTTAACAGCAGAGTTCGGGACAGGTTTTTCTGATCGGAATTTACGAAATATGCGTAAATTTTATTTAGTCTATCAAGACCGATCCCCTCACATTTGGCAGATGGCATCTGCCAAATTGATTGAAGGACAAAAAAGTCAGACTATGTCGGACCAATTCAAGGATGTTCAGGTTCCCGGAATTTCGCAGATACCATCTGCCAAATCAGGAAAACTGATATTTGGTCTTAGCTGGTCCCAATATGTTTTCCTTATCGGGATTAAAGACGATAATACCCGCAGTTTTTATGAAATAGAAGCGGAAAATAATGGATGGACATTGCCTGAGCTCACGCGTCAATTTAACTCTGGACTCTATGAACGATTGGCATTGAGCCGTGATAAAGAAGGTGTTCGGAAATTAGCAAAGGAAGGCCAAGTTATCACAAAGTCTGAGGATTTGTTGAAAGAACCGTACGTCTTGGAATTTCTTGGTCTTGAGGAAAAATCAAAATATTCAGAATTCGATTTGGAATCTGCGATTATTGACAAGATTGAGCAGTTTCTTCTTGAACTTGGCAAAGGGTTTCTTTTTGAGGCGCGACAGAAAAGATTTACTTTTGACGAGGATCATTTTTTTGTCGATCTTGTTTTTTATAACCGCTTGCTTAATTGTTATGTTTTAATTGATCTTAAAATTGGCAAAATAACGCATCAAGATTTAGGACAAATGCAGATGTATGTTAATTATTTTGACCGATATGTGAAAACAGAAAAAGAAAGCTCAACTATCGGAATTATTCTTTGCCGCAAAAATCGCGAAGCCATGGTTGAAATTACACTTCCAAAAGACGCTAACATTCACGCGAAAGAATACCGACTATATCTGCCGTCAAAGGAAGAGCTAAAACGCAAACTTCTCGATTGGACAAGCGGGAAGGATGTATTGGTAAAAAATGAACAAAGTTGATTTTTTAGAATTTATTAAATTTTAGCTGGAAATTATTGTAGTTTTGATGTATATATATTCTTTACTATATTAAAAAGAATTGAAAGGGGATTTTTTTATGATTGATACTGCGGATTTTAAAAACGGGATGAAACTTGAACTTGATGGGGTGCTTTATGAAATTGTTTATTTTCAGCATGCGCGTACAGCTCAAAGAAGAGCTTTTGTAAGGACTAAACTAAAAAGTTTATCCACAGGTTCAGTAGTTGAAAAAACTTTTGCTGCCGGAGAAAAATTTCCGGATCCTGATTACTCAGAACACAATATGCAATTTTTATTTCAAAGCGGTGATGATTATACTTTTATGGATACACGCAATTATGAGCAAATAGTAATTAAGAAAAATCAATTAGGTGACGCATGGAAATATTTTCATGAGAGCATTGAAGTTGCTGTGCAGTTTCATAAAGGAGTAACAATAGGAGTTAGATTGCCTATTACAGTTGTATTTAAGGTAATAGAGACTGAACCCTCATTCCGCGGGGACACTGTTTCAGGAGGAGGCAAACCCGCAAAAATAGAGACAGGAGTTATGATTTCAGTCCCTGTATTTGTCAATATCGGAGATTTGATAAAGATAGATACACGTACAGGTGAATATATAGAAAGAGTAAAAGATAAGGATAAATAATGCGAAAAGCATCTATAACCCGTAATACGAAAGAGACTCAGATTACTTTAAAAATTAATCTTGACGGTAAAGGTAAATCAAAAATAGATACTGGAGTCCCTTTCATTGATCACATGCTTAATCTTTTTACCTGTCATGGTTATTTTGATTTGGAAATAAAAGCAAAGGGTGATCTGAATGTTGATTGTCATCATACGGTTGAGGATATAGGAATTTGCCTTGGGAAAGCGTTATCTCTTGCTTTGAAAGATAAAAAAAAGATTACCCGCTATGGAATGGCCGTTATTCCAATGGATGAAACACTTGTTCTTGTAAGTGTTGACATAAGCGGAAGATCTTATCTTGGTTATAAACTACCTCATAAAAAAGGGAAAATAGGTAATTTTGATCTGGAAATGATTGAAGAATTTTATAGAAGTGTTGTGAATAATTCTGAAATCACATTGCATATTCAAGCCCTTGCGGGAAATAATTTGCATCATCTGGCAGAAGCAACTTTCAAAGCTTTTGCCCGCGCTTTATCTCAAGCTGTATCAATTAATCCGCGCTCAAAAAACATTCCCTCCACAAAAGGGATATTGTAATACCTGAATCTTGTACTTCAGATTCAGGTAATAACATATTTTTCAGGAGTAAATCAATGATTGCAATAATAGATTACGGGGTAGGTAACCTGCGAAGCGTTCAAAAAGCGTTTGAGATAAATGGATATGAAACCCTGATTACAAATGATATTGAAATTATAAACAAAAGCAGTGGCGTAATTCTGCCCGGTGTGGGGGCATTTGGGCAGGCAATGAATGAACTTGTAAAAACAGGACTTGATAGAGCTGTACATGAAAATATAAAATCGGGTAAACCTTTTCTTGGAATATGTCTGGGGATGCAGCTTCTTTTTTCTCTGAGTGAAGAATTTGGCATGACAAAAGGGCTTGATATTATTTCCGGAAAAGTTAAAAAATTTACCGGTAAATTAAAAATACCTCACATGGGATGGAATAAAATAGAATTTAACCAGGACTGTCCTATCTTAAAAGATGTACCTCCGGGATCGTATATGTACTTTGTACACTCATATTATGTTGTCCCGGATAATCCCTCCTATATCGGAGCCACAACTGAATATGGAGTAAAATTCACAAGTTTAATCTGGCACGACAATGTTTTTGCATGCCAGTTTCATCCTGAAAAAAGTCAGGATATAGGATTAAATATAATAAAAAATTTTGGCTCTATTTGTTTATCATAAATTTAAAAATATTCAAGGATAAACATGCTGTTTAAAAAATTTTTAATTACACTTCTGTTTTTGCTTATTATTATTTTTCCAATTATAAATTATGCGGGGACTGTTTATATTGATGAAATAATTACCTCTAATCCTGCAAATGCAACAGTTAAATTTTTTTATTATTTACCGGATAAAATTTTAAAAATCAATTCTAAAGCTAATGTATTGGTTTGTGTGGGCGGGCTGGATAGTTCAGGTGATCAGTTTATGACTGATACATGGAAAAATTTTGCGGATAAAGTTGGATATATTATCCTTGCTCCGTATTTTCGTTTTAATAATGATGATTGGCTAAATGGAACCAGTTATCAATATCCTTACTCATGGTCCGGAGAAGCTTTAATAAATATGTTAGATAAAATAAATACAACTACTCCGTATCAATTATATATGTTTGGATTTTCTGCCGGAGCTCAATTTGTTCATCGTTTTGCTTTATTGTACCCTGAAATAACAATCGCAGTTCATGCTCATGCGGCCGGAGAATATACTTATCCGCAAAAAAAAATAAATACTCACTTTTTAATTTCCGTCGGGCAGAATGATACAGATCGATTGCCCAAAGCGCAAAATTTTTATGATCAGTGTGTTTATTTAAAAATCCGGGCTGAATTAATTATATATCCAAACCTTGGACATGCATTAACACAAAAACAAATAGATGACGGGCAAAATTTTTTAATCCCAAATCAACCTCCAATTGCAAATAATGATTCTAAAGTGGTTAAAGGCACTGCTCAAACAATAATTGATGTACTCGCAAATGATATAGACCCGGATGGTGATAAAATATCAATAAAAGAAGTTGCAAATGGAGCAAACGGTACAGTAATGAATAATGGAGATGGAACAGTAACATATACTGCAAATTCAAATTTGAAAGGGATCGATAGTTTTTTATACATCATAGCTGATGAGGAAGATTCATATGATACAGGAATTGTCAACATAACTATTGTTCCGGTAGTACCGGGTAATAATGACCCGGTAGCAAATGATGATTTTGTACCAATAGATTATGATACTTCAGTTATAATTGATTTACTTGAGAATGACACTGATATAGATGGCGATCTTTTAACGGTTATAGAAGTTGCAGAAAGTACAAACGGCATGGTAATAAATAATGGGGGATGGAACAATAACCTATACTCCGGTGATTAAAAGCAGCGGGATAGATAGTTTTTCTTATACTATAACTGATGATAAAGGCGGATTTGATACAGGAACAATTAATATAACTATTAAAGTAAATGTTGAACCAATTGCTAATGCAGGGGAAGATCAATCAGTTAATACCGGCACACAGGTAACAATTAATGGTACATTAAGTTCTGATCCAAATGGAGAT
>JACQWU010000036.1 GCA_016209155.1 Candidatus Desantisiibacteriota bacterium
AATTGTTTTCGGTAAAAACAAAATTTTCAATTTCCAAAGAATTATCGGTTTTAATTTTAATGATTTTACCGTCCCAATTAGCTCTGGAATCACCTATAAACATTAATTGAAGATCAAATTGAAAATTATCGGGATTAATAATTACATAATTCGCACCCGTATCTTGAGGAGCATTACTATCCGATGAAATTAATTTTGAAAATGGATAGGTAATTTCATTTAAAATTTTCATGGATTGAGGAAAATTTCTTGATTCTTCATCTTTATAAAAATTATTCGCATAAAAATCCGAGTAATTGGTACTGATAAAATAAGAAGCGGTGTAAAAATCACCTAATACAGAATCAAAAGAAAGTCCTTTTTGAATAAATAAAGTTCTAAGCCCAAGTAAAGCAAGTCCTTTATCAATTATTTTTTCTTTATCATTTGACATATACTCCCAGGTTCCTTTTACCAAATCTATTCCATATTTATTAGTCAGAAATCTGGGGAATAAACATGCTCCATATTCATAAGTATAATCAGATGATATAGTCCCGATGTGTTCAAGTGAAAATTGAGGATTATTCAAAAAATCAGGCAAAAATCTATAAAAATCATTAACATCGTTATATACTACATCTTCCATCCATGTTGAACAAGCTTCCATAAACCATGCATCACCATAAGCATTATAAGCAAATTGCAATGAATGGAAAAATTCATGAGCAAAAATAACTTTTAAAAGCCCCATAACATTAGATGAAGTAGTTCCCAGATAACTTCCATCAAGATAATCATTGTCCATTACGATATAACTCGGACATTGAATTGGATAGTTATCTTCCGGGTCAGTAGCTGTATAAGCAAAAGCATCACCCATTATTCCTGATTGAAGATCAACAAAATAAACATCATAATATCCATCATTATCATCAACCGGCGGGCGAAAACCCAGTGCGATTTCAGTATTATATGTTTGTTCAAATATATCAGAATAACTTTCAATAATATCAGGAATAGTATTATTATTCAGATCCAGCAAAGAGACAGAATAAGGATGACCGGGAGTATTAATATAATGAATACTAAAATGCGTTGTTTTGTATTCTTTAAATGCAGCTGCGGGATCATAAGGATCTTCAGGATCTCCGGGACGCATTAAATATAAATTTTTTTCAAGAAGCTGTTTTATTCCGGATTTTTGACTCGAAACATATAGTTTTAAATCCCTGATTAAAGAAGTAGCACATTTTTTCGTTTGGTTTGGAGTATTACTTCCCAAACTTAAACCTGATTTTTTAATCGGGACAGATAAATTATTAAATTTTGTTGAAAAATCATTAATAAAACCGTGTTTTGTAAAGATGTTTTTTATGTCATTCCTGATGTATTCAGAAATTTCAGATGTCTCTCCATAGGAAAAAGATTGAACAAAAAACAATAAAAAAATATTCAAAATTAATACCGGGAAAAATTTATTGTGAATTTTCATAATTTATCCTTAATTTAATGATATTTATCTGCCTATATGCTATATTATTATTACCATATTTAAGTTTCACTTGCAAGGTTACTTGACAAATAAATAAAAAGCTGTTATTTTTTAATATTATATTACCTGAATCCTGCACTTCGGATTCAGGTAATAAATTAAATAGGAATAGTGAAATAAAGGTAAATAAATATGGGAAATAACAATATTCTTTTTATTGGCGCAGGTAATATGGCTGAAGCAATAATTTCGGGGATAATTTCCTCTAATACTTATAAAATATCTCAAATAAAAACCTATGATATTAATAAAAAAAGATTGCAATATATAAAAAAAAAGTTTAATATATATAATTATTGTTTTAGATTGTAAAATTTTAATACTTGCAGTAAAACCTCAAAATGTAGCTTCAATTTTGAAGGAGATTAGTCCTTATTTTAGTACTGATAAATTAATTGTATCAATTGCCGCGGGAATAAACACGCATTTTATAGCCGGATTTCTTGGTGACAACAGCAGAATCATACGAGTTATGCCTAATACTCCGGCATTTGTTAAAGAAGGTATGTCTGTGATATGTAAAGCCGGCAAAGCAAAAGATGCTGATTTAGAAGAAGTTAGAAACATTTTCAAATCAATCGGTGAAGTTGAGGAATTATCTGAAAATTATTTTAATGCTGTAACCGCAATGTCAGGCAGCGGACCTGCATATATTTTATTAATGATTGAAGCCTTAATGGATGCAGGAATAAATACAGGATTAAGCAAGGACATATCTCTTTTGCTTGCTTCACAAACAGTATTGGGATCTGCTAAATTATTGAAGGAAACTAAAGAACATCCGGCTGAACTAAAAAATAAAATATGTTCACCTGCAGGAACAACAATAGCAGGGCTATATAAGCTTGAAAAAGGCGGCTTTCGCGGGCTGGTTATGGAAGCAGTAAAAGCCGCAAAAGATCGTTCTGAGGAAATTGAAAAACAATACGGGAGTAATTAACGGTTTTTAAATACCGAAAAATAAATCAAACAAATGTTCATACTTGCAAATTTTATAAACGCGATTACTACAATTTTAGATTATTTAATTGATTTATATTTAATAGCTATTATTGTCCGTGCTGTTATTTCATGGATTTATTTTGATCCATATAATCCTATTGTATATTTTATAAAAAAAATATCGGATCCATTTTTAAATTGGATAAGAAAGCTAATACCAACAGCTTCACTGGGAATTGATCTTTCTCCATTTATTGCTTTTCTTATTATAGTATTTATAAAAAAATTTTTAATTGAAACAATGTTTAATATAGCTGTAAAACTTAAATGAATTTATTGAGGTAAATATAATGAAAATTAGCGCGGAAGATATTAAACGGCAAAAATTTGAAATTGGTTTTCGTGGTTATAATACTCAGGAAGTAAATACTTTTTTACAGCTTCTTTCAGATGATTATGAATCTTCTTTAAATGAGACGGAAAGATTGACTAAAGAAGTTGCGGAATTAAGAAAAAAGGTTGAAGAATATAAAAAGAAAGAAGAATTTCTGGAAAAAGCAATGGTGACTGCTCAACGCTCTGCCGAATATACAAATAATGAGGCTAAAGAACAAGCAGATAAAATTATAAAAGAAGCTGAATTAAATTCTGAAAAAATAATTGGCAGAGCTGAAATCAAAGCAATGGAAATAAAAGATGAAATATTTGAATTGCAAAAGCAAAAAAAACAATTCATAAATCAAATTAAATCTTTAACTGAAAATATTAATAACTATATAAATATCCATTCGAACGCAAAATATGAAGATGCTCCTGTATCAAATAATGCGGCGAAAAGCAGTAAAGTCGCCAAAGATAAAAATAAAACACCTCTCGCTTATGAAAACAGCAATTTTAAAAGTGATTTGCCTGAACTTGAATCTGCTCTTCTGG
>JACQWU010000319.1 GCA_016209155.1 Candidatus Desantisiibacteriota bacterium
AAAAGTGGACATAGGTATGGACAAAATTAAAAGTGATAACCCGAACATTGGCCATAAAAAAATAAAAAGCACCATCGGGATGGCAATAATAATCATTAAAAAAAGTTCGGGACTGACCCTTGTGGCATACCTGAGCGCTAAAGCAGCCACAAATACAACAAGTATTGTATAAAAAAATAAAATAATAAATTCTCTGACAGACATATTTTACCTTTGCATGAGACTATTTAAATAAATAAGTTCGGTTTCTCTGGTTTGCTTATAAATACTAAAATTCTCTAAAACCCGGATTCTTGCCTTTTTACCAAAATCTTTTCTTTTTTCTTCTGATTTTAAAAAAAATAAAATTGCTTTTTTTAATTCCTCAGGATTCTCAGGTTCAACAATAATACCTGTCTCCCCGTTTACCGCAATTTCAGGAGTCCCATCAACATTTGTCGCTACTATCGCCTTCTCCATAGAGGATGCTTCAATAACAGATAAAGGAAGTCCTTCATACAGAGAAGGGAGTACAAAAATATCTATTGACATTAAAACCTGAGCAATATTTTTATAATATCCAGCAAATATAACATTATCGGAAATATTTAATTTGCCGGCATAATCCCTTAAATCTTTTTCCAGATTCCCTTCACCTACTATCAAAAATTTAACGCCGGAAAATTCTTTTAAAATTAATTTAGCCGCGTCAAGAAAAAACCTGTGTCCTTTTTGGGGCTCAAGCCTGGCAACAACTCCTGCAATCAGATCATTTCCAAAATTATATTTTGATCTTATATCATATTCTGATTTAACCTCTTCGGGATTGAATTTTGAAAGATCAATCCCATTATGCACAACTTCAATTTTATCAGGATTAATTTTTTTCACATCAACAAAATATTTTTTAATAGCCCAGGATACAGCAATATATTTATTCACAAAAAGTGAAAAAAATCTGTCTATCCCATAAAAAGTTTTTAAATAACCTTTTCTCCATGCTTCACGAATATGTGCTGTTTCAATAACTACCGGAACTCCGCATAATTTTGCGATCGGAGCTGCGAATCTGCTGGCAAAAAAAAGATGCGGATTTATTATATCGAATTTTTCTTTTTTCAAAAATTTAATAAATCTTATTATTTCTTTTATATTACTCCAGCTTCTTATATATATTTCTTTATATTGTATATTATTTTTCTCAAAATCATCCTTCATTAATAAAGCTAATCTTGCGGGCAATATAACAACCGGATCAAATTTCTCTCTGTTTAAATGTTTAAGAAGACTTAAAAGATGTTCTTCAACACCTCCCCGAACTTCTGTATTTAAAAAATATCCTATTTTTATCTTTCCCATCCGAACATTTACCCTTCTTTTACAAATAACTGCCAATTATAAATCACCTTTTCTTTCAAATCAACCTGTGTTTTATTCTGCGGATTTGAGAACACCGGTAAATATTCGGTTATAGAATTATTATAATTATCATCATATAAATAAGCCATGACACCTGAAAGATGAATCAATCTCTCAGGTGAAGCAAGAACAAAAAGCGGTAATATTCTGATTAACGAAAAATCCTTTCTTTTGAGATAGGGATGCATAAAGAATCTTATCCAGCCTTTAAATTTATTCATTTTCGGCTCTTTCACAAAATATAATTTTATAAGCCGGAGAGGATTATCCACCCATATTTTTTGCTTAAGGTAAATATTGCTCTGCCAGAGCCACATCTGACGGAAATAATTAGCAAGACGAAACCATTCATCTAAAATTTCCTTTTTCGTTTTTTTTAATTCAACCGGACTGGTTTTAAAAATCGCCCAATATTTTACTTGAGCGGATAACCCCTTTGTATCGAGATTATTTACAGTTAATCCATTTATAATTTCCGACATTTTTAAGTAATTTTTTTCATACATAGATCTGAAAACCATAAATGACTTTGCAATATCCAGATACCCCTTTCCTATTTGATAAAGAGCTGATTCAGTATCAAAGGATTCGGTTTTAATAATATTCTGATAATTTATCAGTTGTTCTATCATCCTGTTAAATAAAAGCCTCATAGCATCCTCAACCGGAATATCTCTGTTATTATTTAAAGGTATACAATCAAGAATAGTTTTATTCCCCCATAAAACTTTTCCAAAATTTTTAAGTTCATAAGTAAAAATACGCGGTTTCATTTTCTTTAATACTTCGATAGTACTGACTCCAAAAGTGACATCAATTCCGCTGCCTGATTCTGCTGATTTTTCAGTAAAATCTTTTGCCAATTCTTTAAATTTATTTTTTGCATATTTAAAATCCAAACTGTCTTTTATAATAATCAAGAACTCTATATCGCTGAAAAATTTCAAATTATCCTTAAAACAAATAACCACCTCTTCTCCGCGCGCAAAACTACCGGTGAGTATTATTGACTCAATTAAATTTTTATCTGCATTCGCAAGCAAAAAATCTAAACATTGATTAATTATTTCTTCGGATTTCTTCATTATTTTTCCCTGTAATTTTATTTATAGCCTTAATAACTTTTCCTATCTCGCTTTTTTCTCCGGAAACAATTATATCAGCAAATTTTTTAGTAGGGGCTGTATATTTAATATGCATTGCACGCACTGTATCAATATATTGTTTTATAACTAAATCCATTGTCCTGCCTCTTTCTTTAATATCTCTCACGAGTCGCCGTATAAAACGTATATCATCCGGAGTATCAACATAGATTTTAATATCCATTAAATTGCACAATGCAGAATCTGCTAAAACCAAAATACCTTCAAGAATAATAATTTCCTTCGGACTGATTTTTTCTGTCTTGTCGTTACGTCCGTGAATTTGATAACAGTATATTGGTTTTTCAATTGTTTTACCATCCAGAAGCAGCTTAAGATGTTTTATAAGTAAATGTGTATCGAAACTTTTTGGAGCGTCAAAATTTATTTTTTCTATTTTCTCCACGGAAAGCATACTTCTATCTTTATAATAATCATCCTGTTTAATTACTGTTACCCGGCTTTCACCTAATTTATTATAAATATCCATTGCTAAAGTCGTTTTCCCTGAAGCTGTGCCGCCGGCGATACCTATTAAAATTATTTTTCCCATTGCATATGTTTCCTTCCTATAATTTTTTACCGGCTACTTCTTCCAATAAATTAAGAACTTTTCTCATAGTATTTTCAATCGTAAATGATTTGGATTTCTCTATGGCATTTCTGCTTATATCTTTTCTTTTTTC
>JACQWU010000037.1 GCA_016209155.1 Candidatus Desantisiibacteriota bacterium
TCAATAGAAATACAGATTTTCTTAAAAAATCGTGATCAGGAGATCACTCCTACCCAAAATCCAGAACATATGACATCACTTACTATAAACATCCATAAAGTGTCAGCACAACCTTCAAGTATTATTTAATTCTTCTGTTTTACTTCCCCATGTTTGCATTCCTATTCGTATTTTTAAATCCTCTTTTTCATCCTCTGTTCAGCTAATGAATATAGTACGGGGATAAAAACAAGAACAATAATTGTTGATACTAAGAGTCCGCCGATAACTGATATTGCAAGCGGACGCCATGATTCAGATCCTTCACCTTTATTAAGCATAAGCGGCAGAAGTCCGAATAAAGTGGTTATTGTAGTCATGAGAATTGGGCGGAGTCTGGCTTTACCGGCTTCAGTACATGCTTCAATAACGCCGAATCCGCGCGAGCGCAGAATATTTGTATAATCTATTAAAACAATCGCGTTATTGACAGCTATACCGACAAGCATAATCATGCCGATATAGGAGATTACGGACAGAGGTTCTCCAAATAGAAGAAGAAACCAAATTGTTCCCATAAGAGCAAAAGGGACTGCAAACAAAATAATAAACGGATCTCTAAATGATTCAAATTGCGACGCGAGAACCATATAAACAAGAATAATACCAAGTACAAGTGCAAGGAGAAGCAGTTTGAATGATTTTTGCTGTTCCTCACGTGATCCTCCGAAATTAATTGTGAATCCATCCGGAGTTTTTATTTTTTTCAATTCTGTTTCAATATCATTAACAACACTGCCAAGGTCCCGGTTATAGATATCCGCACTTACTCTTATAACACGCTGCTGATAAATCCGTTCGATCTGCAGAGGGCCATAGCCGTATTTCAATTTAGCAATGGTTGATAATTTTATTTTTTCCCCCTTTGAATTGAAAATAAAAAGATTTTCCAGTTTTGTAATGTTTTTTCTGTCTTTTTCTTTGAGCCTCAAATTAACATCATACTCTTCTCCGCTTTTTCTGAACTTTGTTGCAATAACACCGTCATAATAGTCACTTATGGTCTCTGCCACAGATTTTTCATTTAATCCAAGCATCGCGGTTTTTGCTCTGTCTATTTCAACCTTGATTTCAGGGCGGCCGTCTTTCCTGCTCACCTCAATATCTTTTATTCCCTCAATTGATTCAATCATTGCTGAAATTTCCCTTGCAAATTTTTTGCCTTTATCTAAGTCATACCCTCTTAACTCAAGAACAATAGGTTTATCTCCGCCGGACATAAGCCGTGACATGAAATCTTCGGATGAAAACCTTATTTTTGCGCCTGGAATATTTTTAAACTCAGGTCTTAGTCCGGAAATTATTTCTTTTACATTTTTTTCACGATAATCTTTACTGATAAGCCTTAAAGTAACAGATCCGGTATTGGTTCCTTCATTTCCGCCGCCGCCTCCTCCTCCTACACTTCCTGAGCTGTATCCCCAGTTTGTGGAAAAACCCCTTATTCCGTCGACATTTTTAATAGCTATAGCCTGAACTTTTTCCATTACTTTTCCTGTTTCATCTTTTTTTGTTCCGACAGGGAGCTCCACATTGATCTGAATTATTGCATTATCCTGATAAGGCATGAATTCTGTTCCGACCTTAGGCAGCAGCATAACCGTTCCGTTGAATAATATTAATGTTACAGTAATAATTATCTTCCGGTGATCAAGACTCCTCTTGATAAATTTACCATAAATATTGTCTATAAAATCAAGCCATTTACCGGATATATTATAAAATTTGTCATACAACCATGAAGATTTTTGTATAAAATCAGACGGGGTTTTAAGAAAAATTGAACAAAGCATCGGCACCAGAGTTAAACTTCCGAAAAGAGAAGCCATTATAGTTATAGTGATGCAAAAAGCAAGCTGTTTAAACACAATACCCGTAAAACCCGATGTGAAAATCATCGGGACAAAAACAACCACAGTTGTTAAAGTAGCCCCAACAACGGATATCCCCACTTCAGATGCGCCGATTTTAGAGGCTTCCTTTCTCATGACACCGCGTTCTCGATATGAATATATATTTTCCAATATAACTATGAAGTTATCAACAACCATTCCTATTGCTATAACCAGGCTTGATAAAGATATCATGTTTATTGTTTCATTATTAAGAAATAGAAAAATAAATGTAATGATTAATGAAGTCGGGATTGCTGATGCAACAATTAAGCTGGAACGAATATTGCGCAGGAAAAAATATAAAACTAAAATAACCAGTAGTCCTCCGACCCAAAGTGTTTCAATTAAATTATTTATTGATTTAATTACCTGATCCGATGCGTCTCTTAAAATATTAATTTCAACATCTTCCGGCAGCTCTTTTTTAAGCTTTTCAAGTTTTTCCTTTGCCATCCTGCACACATCAACAGTATTGGCATCTGATTGTTTTTGAACCATAATCATAATCCCGTCACGGCCATTCACTTTCGTTTCGCGGGTTTTTTCCTGAAAACCAAAATATACTGACGCAACGTCTTTTAAATATATCGGAGTGTTGTTTCTTAGCAGAATCACAGTGTTTTTAATTTGTTCAACATTTTCAAATTCACCCGGTACTCTTATTATAAAATCGGTTCTGCCTGATTCAACATGGCCGCCCGGCATATTTATATTTTCGTTTTTTAAACTTTCAATAATCTGGTTTATGTTAATATTATATGCATTAAGCTTTTCAAGATCCAGATCGACTCTGACTTCTCGTGTCAATCCTCCTCGCATCGTGACAGCCGCGACTCCCGGAACCGCCTTAAGAGGGTCAACGATTTTATTCAGCAGGATCTCTCCAAGGTCGGGATAGCTCGGCCCGGCGTTCGCACCTATGAACAGGACCGCTATTGATGACAGGTCAAATTTAGATATTGTTGGTTCTTCAATATCTTCAGGTAATATCCGTTTTACTGATCCTAATTTATCACGTATATCATTTGTTACGGCATCCAGGTTTTGCCCCCATTCGAACTTGACAGTAACAACCGAGCGGCCTTCCGAGGATCTGGATTCAACTTTTTCTATACCGGAGATTGTACTTATTCCGTCTTCAATTTTCGTTGTTACATTTTTTTCAACATCAATTGAACCTGCTCCGGGATAATTTGTGATAATTGAAATAGTGGGGACTTCCAGCTTCGGCATAAGATCAAGCCCTAAAAGCGAGTATGAAACCATACCAAAAACGATAATAGCTAAAAAAATCATTAGTGTGGTAATAGGATTTTTAACACTAAATTCAGGCAGAAACATTTTTTCTCCGATTTATAAGTCAATCAGGTGTTTAGGCTGAAGGCTGAAGTATTCCGATATAAATTATTTCTTCTGATTCATTAAGACCATTGATTATTTCAGTATTTTCATTTTGAGATAAACCTAATGTCACAAATTTTTTTATTGCAATATTATTTTGGATAACAAAAAGAGAATGTTTTTCATCTTCAAAAATCAAAACATCTTTAGGTATAATAAGAACATTTTCTTTTTTCCCTATATTTAACTCAACCTTTGCAAACATACCGGGTTTAAGCTCCCTATCTGAATTTTTTATTTCTATTTCAACAGCACAGGTTCTTGTATTTAAGTTCATTACAGGGCTGATAAAATTTATTTTTCCGTTAAAAATCCTGTCAGGATAGGCATCCATAATAATTTTTACAAGCATTCCTTTTTTTATTTTTAATATTTCAGATTCAGGGACTTCAACCTTTAGCTTTAAAATATCGAGTTTTGAAATTGAGAAGACAGGTGCCCCGGGAGCAACGATTTCACCTGTATTTACAGATCTCTTAATTATGACACCGCTTATCGGAGCAGTGATTTTTGTATTTAAAAGTATTGTCTTGATAAGTTCAATGTTCAGTTTTAACTGGCTCATCTGATTTTCAAAATTTTTTATATCCTGCTCTAAAAGTAGTTTGTCTTTCTTGGTTGTTTCAGCCATCTCACGTGCCGCAAGTGTTGCTGAAATATTTGCTTCAGCCGCAAGTTTGTCTTCGTCGCGCGCTCCGGCGCTTATAAGCGACAGTATTTCACGTGCAATTTTAAGGCGCGATTCAGCTAAATCGTATTGCAGTTTTACCGCTTCATATTGAGGTTTCGGGATTGAACCGCTTTTAAGCAATTTTTCCATACGGGCAAGGGAAACTTTTGCATTATCAAGAGTGATTTCAGCCTCCGCAACTCCCAGTCGCGCCTGTTCCTTTTCCTGCTCGCGTGCTCCGTTTGTAATTTTTGCATAAACAGCTTTTGATGCATCAACACCGGCCTGTGTCTGCTTAATTGACACCGAACTTTTATCATCAAGAATATTTACTCCCAGTCTTGCTTTTTCAAGCAGAATTTCTGTTGATTTTACGGCAATTTCCGATTGTTTTAATTGTATATTTATTTCTGTATCTTCAAGCGTAAACAAAAGATCGCCTTTTTTTACATAATCTCCTTCATCAAAAAACACTTCCATTACCCTGCCGGAATTTTTTGAAGATACATTGACATCATCATATGATTCAAGGTTCCCGAACATATATGTTTTTTCTTCGATAACACCTCTTTTAGCTTTAATAGTTTTAACCAATGGAATATTATCTTTAATTTTCATTGATTTAGCATCAGAGGGCAGTTCTTTTTGTTTTCCGCATGCAGATAAAAGTATTAAAGTGCAAAATGATAATATGTTTAAATACTTCATAATATTGGTCCTCCGGATTTTTACTCTTTTTTCTTTTCGTTAAGTGTTTCTTTAAGTGTTTCTCTATTTTTTAGGACGTGTATATAAATAAGACACAGCTTTTGATATAAACTTGCGTTTTGCATCATAAATAATTTTAATTATATATTTTTGTGATTTTAAAGTCAAACATTGCCAAATACTTTCGACCCAAAAAAATGATTGATAAATTATAACAATACCTATATAATAAATTTCATATTTATATTTAAAATGTATTGAATTGTTATGTATAAATTTTGAAATTTATAATAATTAGGAAAATAAAAGTGATAAAAACAGGTATTGTCGGCGGCGGGAGTATTGTAGCTAATGAAATAATGAAAATTATCAGCATCCATCCTGAAGCGGAACTTATTTACGTAACTTCCGAGACTTCAATTGGTAAACCGGTAAGTACTGTTCATAATAATTTGCAGGGAATTTATGATGATTTACTTTTCAGTAAATATTCTGCGGATGAAATTTCAGGGACATGCGATATTGTTTTTATTTGCAAATCCCATGGCGAATCCTCATCTTATGTAAAAGATCTTTTTGATTCAGACTGTAAAATAATTGATATGGGCGGAGATTTCCGGTTAAAAGATGTCAGCATTTTTAACTTCTGGTACCATGGCGCAAAGCATGCGTGTCCTGAAATATTAAATAAAGCCGTGTATGGACTCCCTGAACTTTATAAGGAAAAAATAAAAAAAACAAATTTATTAGCTAATCCCGGATGTTATGCCACGAGTATTATTCTGGCATTAGCACCGCTTTTAAAAGATAATTTAATAAATCCAAATGAAATTATTATCTGTTCCTCATCCGGAATTTCCGGTGCCGGAAGAGAACCAAAGCCCGGATTTAACATGTTTATGGATGTTTATAGAAATGTCAAACCTTATAAATTAGGTGTTCATCCGCATATTGGCGAAATTGAGCAGGAACTTAAAAATTTTTCTGTAATTGTTTCTGTATCTACTCAAATATCCGAAGAGGTTATTCTTAAATGTTATGAAAATTTTTATAGTGAATGCGGTTTTATTCAGATATTAAAAGATAGAATTCCGGATGTGAAAGATATTTTAGGCACTAATATGTGCTCAATAAATGCAAAAATAGATAAACATAGCAGTAAACTGATAATATTCTCAGCTATAGATAATCTTATTAAAGGAGCCGCGGGGCAGGGAGTTCAGAATATGAATCTTATGTTTGGCTTACCCGATACGGCAGGATTAGAATATTTAAAAAAATGAAAGGATTAAAAAAAATGACCGGCAAAAAGATAAAAAAAATAATTATCAGCGTATTTATATTTGTAATAATAAATTTCCTCACTATTTATTCCGGTGCAAATCCAAAGTCGAAAGCAAGTAAAACAGATAATGCAAATGAAAAAATCATAGGTAAATGGGTAATGGAAGAAAATATACAAAAAATTCTTTCCACTACAAATATCACTTTTAAACAAAATAGCAGATTCATTTATGTTGTTGAAGAAGCTATGGATGATAAAAAAGCATCCAGTATGTCCGAGGGAACATATACTATTTCCGGGAATAAAATTACCATGCATTATGAATCTTTTGATGGCAGGGCTCTCCCTGAAGAAGATAAACAGGTAGAGACTGTGGACATTTATAAATAGTAAGCTGCAGCTTGTGACAAAGGAAACAATAAACGAAACTATTACTATTAATGATACAGAAAAAACCGTATTATTAATTGATAAAATAACAAAAGAACAAAAAATTAATGGAAAAGATAAAAATATTGAAGTTAATCTTGAAAAAACAGGTGGGATTGAACATAATAAAGATGGTTCTATAAAATTGAATTTTACTAAAAGTTCCCTGGATAAAAGCACATCAGTGGAAAATCCCGAAATCAAAAATATCAGAATATTTAAAAAAGGGAACTACGCTTTAATAAATCCATTTGTTAAAGTAAAACAATAATATTCCAAAAAAGGGGATTATCTTAATGCCTGTTTATGAATATAAATGCAAAAAATGCAATTTAAAATTTGAGGAACTCCAATCTATAGGAGCAGATGCACCGCCATGTCCTAAATGTAAAGCCGGTGAAGTTGTAAAATGTATTTCGGTCTTTGGTTTTAGTTCGGGAGGAGAGAAAGATTATTCATCATCCGGCGGTTCTTCATGTTCATCATGCAGCGGGGGGAACTGCAGTTCATGCAAATAAATACTATTTAACAGGGTTGACTTTTTTGTTTTTAACAGTATAATAAATTAAATAAAATATTTTTTTAAGAATTAATCAATATTTAAAGGAAATAAAAAATGGCTATCACTTTTATGGGTATTGAGTATACTTTGCATGAAATATTCGATTTAATATTTGTTTTACTATTAACTATGACTTTACCTGTTGGTATAATAAGGCAGATATATTTGGCAGTTAAAGGTAGTTTTGATGATACCACTGTTATATCACCGGCAATTATAAATAAAAAAACAGTACAAAAAAGAAAAAAACAAAAATCCAAATAAAAAGAATTTATGGAACAAAGCCTAACAAAAGATATTTCTATCGTAATACCTTTATTTAATGAATCTGCGAGTTTAACAGAGCTTTATCAGAAAATCATTGAGGTTATCACTCCTTTAAATGTTGAATATGAAATAATTTTTGTGGATGACGGCTCTACCGATGACTCTTTTCAGGTATTAAAAAAAATTTACGCTCAAAATCCGTTAAAGATAAAAATAATTCAATTCAGAAAAAACTACGGAAAATCAGCTGCTTTATCGGTCGGTTTTAAAATGGCTCTTGGAAAAATTATAATTACAATGGATGCCGATCTTCAGGATGATCCTTATGAAATTCCTAATTTTTTAAATGCAATAAAAGAAGGTTATGACCTTGTATCAGGCTGGAAATATAAAAGATATGATCCTATTTCAAAAACTATTCCCTCTAAGTTTTTTAATTATGTAACATCTATTACTACAGGTATAGAAATACACGATTTTAACTGCGGATTTAAAGCATATAAAAAAGAAGTTACAGATCAAATAAGTGTATATGGAGAGCTTCATAGATATCTTCCTGTGCTGGCATACTGGCATGGATATAAAGTCGGAGAGATAAAAATCAAGCATTTTGCCCGTAAATTTGGTTATTCAAAATTCGGGATTGACCGTTTTTTGCATGGTTTTTTCGATCTTCTAACTGTCCTTTTCCTTGTACGATATACTAAAAGACCTTTACATTTTTTCGGGATATGGGGCTTCATTCTGGTAACGATAGGTGTGGCAATAAACGGTTATCTTGGATATCTCCGATTAGTATACGGTTCCATAATGGGGAAAATTCCACTCTTAAGTTTTGCGGTTCTTGTTATTATAGTTGGAATACAGTTCATTTCACTTGGTCTTTTAGGAGAAATGATTGCCAATATAACCCAGCCAAAAGATGAATATTCTATTAAAGAAATAGTGGGAGATAAAATCTCCAA
>JACQWU010000334.1 GCA_016209155.1 Candidatus Desantisiibacteriota bacterium
TTGCGTGACATAAATGTTCCTGTATACGGTACAAAGCTAACTTTAGGCCTTGCAAGAGTTAAACTGGAAGAACATGAATTACTGGATAAAGTTGTTTTGAAAGAAGTATCTACAGAAAGAGAAGAACTTATTGGTCCGTTTAAAATAGAGTTTATCCATGTTTGTCACAGCATTCTGGATGCCGTTGGACTTGCAATCCATACGCCTGTAGGGATTGTTGTTCATACCGGTGATTTTAAACTGGACCAGACTCCAATAGATAACAAACTTACTGATTTAGCTAAATTTGCAGAACTTGGCAAGAAGAATGTTCTGCTTTTAATGGCTGATAGTACAAATGTCGAAAAGGAGGGATATACTCTTTCAGAAAAAGAAATAGGGAGAGTATTTGACGATGTATTTCGTACTGCTCCGCGCCGCATCCTTGTAGCTACTTTTGCTTCCAACATTCATCGCATACAGCAGTTTGTTGATGCCGCTTTAAAGTATCATAAAAAAATTCTTATAAACGGCATGAGTATGCAGAAAAATGTTGAAATTGCAAGAGAGTTAGGTTACTTAAAAATACCAAATGATATTATAATGGATATTAAAGATATTGACAAATATCCGCCTAAACGCATTGCCATGATAACAACTGGAAGCCAGGGTGAGCCGATGTCTGCGCTATCAAGAATAGCTCTTGATACACATAAACATATAAAACTTACCAAAGATGATACAGTATTGATTTCAGCAAAGATGATACCGGGTAATGAACGCGCAATAACACATACGATTAATCATCTTTTCAAGCGCGGGGCACGAGTCATATATGAGCAGGTTTCGGAAGTGCATGTATCAGGCCATGCAAGTCAGGAAGAGCTGAAACTTATTATTAATTTAGTTAAACCCAGGTTTTTTATGCCGATTCACGGTGAATATCGACACCTGGTCTGTCATGCTGAACTGGCTAAAAAATTAAATATAAAGCAGGATAAAATTTTTGTTATTGAAAATGGGACCAGTATAGAATTTATAGAAGGCCGACTGTGCTAAGAGATAGACTGCATCTTTCTCAGGATGGAATGGTTATAGTTATTATTAGCATTAGCAAGCAGGATGGCTCCCTGGTTGGTGAACCAAATATAATTTCAAGAGGATTTATTTATGATAAGGCACAGGAAGAATTACTGCCTGATACCAAACAGATTATTGTTAATGAATTAAATAAGTGTAAGCAGGAGGAATTACTGGAAGAAATGGTAATAACTGCAAATGTCCGGAGAACATTAAAAAAGTATTTTTATGAGAAATTAAACCGGAGTCCGATAATTCTTCCATTAATAATTGAAGCATAAAAAATAGGCTCTTTAAGGATTTCCATGAAATCTATTTTTGAATTTACCGGAAAAAAAATACTAAATGTGGTTGAGAATGTTGGAAGCATCACTTCGTTTATAAATAAAAGTTTAATAACTCTTTTTAGCACGCCTTTAAATTTCAGAAATACATTTGTGCAAATGGAAGTCTTTGGAGTTGAGTCGCTGCCTGTTGTATTAACAACAGCATTATTCACCGGAATGGTGCTTACTGTGCAGTCTTATTACGGATTTAAAATTTTTAATGCAACAAGTTACGTCGGAGCAGTTGTCGGACTTTCCATGACCAGGGAACTCGGGCCTGTTCTTACCAGTTTGATAGTTACCGGTAGAGTAGGGGCATCAATGGCGGCTGAACTTGGTTCTATGCGTGTGACCGAGCAGATAGATGCTATGGAAACATTAGCTGTTAATCCTTTTAAATATCTTGTTGTCCCGCGTTTGGTCGCAAGTTTGATAATGATGCCGCTACTCACAATTATTGCAAATGCCATAGCGATCATCGGGGGAGCGGCTACAGGACAATTAAGCTTTGGATTGAATTTCAACGCATTTATTAATAAAATAATAGAAACTCTTACATTAAACGATTTATACAGCGGACTTATAAAATCCATATTTTTTGGCGGGATAATTGCCTTGATAGGATGTTATAAAGGTTTTACCACTACTGGAGGTGCAGAGGGAGTTGGCAGATCTACAACAAATTCTGTGGTTATAAGTTCAATGCTTATTTTAATTTCAGATTATTATTTAACAATAATACTTTATTAAATAAATAAGGAGGAAAATTTTATGGGAGGTGTTTATATCGGACGGGGGAGAAAAGCGCGGCGCTGCTATGGTTTTGATGAAATCGCTTTGGCGCCGGGGCCTATAACCATTAATCCAAATGAAGTTGATATAAAATGGAAAATAAGAGACCTGGCTTTTGATATCCCAATTCTTGCGGCGGCAATGGATGGAGTAGTTGATACTAATTTTGCTATTACTATGGGAAAATTCGGGGGTATAGCTGTTTTAAATCTGGAGGGTGTGCAGACAAGATATGATAATCCGAAAGAAGTATTGGACAGTATAGCTAATTCATCACCTGAAGATGCCAATCACCTTGTTCAGAATATATATATGGAACCGATTAAGGAGTATTTGATTGAAAAAAGAATAAGAGAAATTAAATCTGCGGGAGTACCTGTTGTGGTTTCCTCAATTCCTCAGCGTGCAGAGCGTTTTGGAAAAATAGCTCAAGATGCAGGTGCAAATATTTTTGTTGTACAATCAACAGTTACAACCGTAAATCATATTTCAAGTGAATATAAAACACTTGATTTCGAAAAATTCTGCAAAAACATGAATATCCCTATCATTGTCGGTAATACAGTTTCATTTAATACAAGCCTGGAATTGATGCGAACGGGAATAAATGGTTTATTAGTTGGTATTGGTCCGGGAGCCGCATGCACAACCCGCGGAGTTCTGGGAATTGGATTACCTCAGGTAACAGCAACAGTTGATTGCGCAGCAGCAAGAGATGCTTATTTAAAAGAAAGCGGAAGATATGTTACTATTATTACTGACGGCGGGATGAGTATCGGCGGTGAAATATGCAAAGCTTTCGCCTCCGGTGCTGATGCTGTAATGGTTGGTTCAGCTTTCGCCCGTGCAAGTGAAGACCCTGGCCGCGGATATCACTGGGGAATGGCTACTCCGCATGCAAATCTCCCCCGCGGTACCAGAATTAAAGTAGGTACAACAGGCACATTGGAAGAAATTCTTTTTGGACCAGCAAAGCTTGATGACGGATCGCAAAATCTTGTAGGCGCGCTAAAAACCTCAATGGGGAATCTGGGGGTACGGAATATTTTAGAAATGCAGCAGACAGAAATAATAGTCGCTCCTGCAATACAGACTGAAGGAAAAGTATTTCAAAAGGCTCAAAAAGTCGGAATGGGGAAATAATAATTTTATCTTACCACTCCTTCAATCGGGCTTGAGGCAGTAGCATACATTTTTTTTGGTATGCGGCCTGCAAGATATGCCAGTCTGCCGGATTCAACAGCTTTACGCATGGCTTCGGCCATTAGAACAGGGTTTTTTGCGCATGCAATACCTGTATTCATCAGCACACCGGCAACGCCGAGCTCCATTGCCAGAGTTGCATCTGAAGCAGTTCCGACACCGGCATCCACAATTACCGGAACCTTTGCCTGTTCCAGTATTATACGGATATTAATATTATTTATTATTCCGAGACCGGAACCTATCGGCGCACCAAGGGGCATAATGGCGCTGGCACCTGCATCCTCAAGTTTTCTGGCAACAATAGGATCATCGCTGGTATATGGTAAAACAGTAAATCCATCTTTGACAAGTATTTTGGTTGCTTCTATTAAGGCTTCTGTATCAGGAAATAATGTTTTTTCATCACCGATTACTTCCAGTTTTACCATATTTGGAAGCCCGGCGGCAACCGCCAGATGAGATGTCCTGACTGCTTCTTCAACTGTATAACATCCTGCGGTATTTGGAAGGATTGTTATTTTATTCAAATTCAGATGATCAATAATAGATTCTTCTGATTTATCATTTAGATTAACTCTTCTTATTGCAACAGTAACAATTTCTACACCTGATGCTTCAATAGCCTTTTTCATTACATTAAAATCAGGATATTTCCCTGTACCAATAAGTAATCTGGAATGATATTTTTTCCCTGCTAAAATAAAATAATCATTATTTTCCATATATCTCCCATACTATCTTAAATTTTTTCTTATCGCATGTTCAAATGTTCGCATATCTCTTAAGCCTACAAAGGTCTCTACTATTTCTCTTTGTTTGTTGATAATAAAAGTTGTTGGAATTCCCCGTATTCCGCCATATAATTCACCTATATTATCATTCCCTAATAAAATAGGATAATTAATCTTCTTTTGTTCAGCGAAAGATTTAACTACATCTCCACCATCTCCATCCATAGCCACCCCGATTATTACTACCCCGGAATTTTTATACATACTATAGAGTTCTATGAAATCGGGAATTTCCGCCTGACATGGAGGACACCATGTAGCCCAAAAATTTAAAATAATCACTTTTCCGTCAAAACTGGAAAGAGATACATTTTCATTATAAATATTTTTAAGTGTAAAATCCGGAGCCTGGTTTGCGCTTTTTACAGAAAGTTTTGCATGTTTTTCAATCGGACTTTCTTTTGTGGAAACTTTTTCTTTAGTTACATTGGTACATGCATACAAACATAAAAAAGAAAAAGTTAAAATAATAAACAGTTTTTTTATAATCATGTATATCTCCTATTATAAATTTCAAATTGTATCTTCCGGCTAATTCATTACAGCCCTCAATTTAGCATCCCATATCCTTTATAAATTAGTATTTTATAATCAGGTTCTATTTTACTTTTTTATATTATCAATGTCAATTATATAAAATACATAAAAAAAAGGAGGCATATTCTGCCCCCTTTTTAAATCAGCTATTCCTCGATGTTCTACATCGAGGTTACATATTTAGATTGCTTCGCTTTCAGCTCGCAATGACGTCATTGCGAGGAGCGTAAGCTTTCGAAGCAATCTAATTAATTAAAAATATTTATATGGAATTTCAACCCTTTATTTTTTTTGTTTAATCAATGCAAGCCCAATTATCCCTGAGATAAAAAATAATATAGTAGCAGGTTCCGGAACAGTTGGAATCTGATGCTGCAGCGCACCGCCGCCGAGTTCATAAAAAGTTCCATCGTCCCAGCCGCCAATCCATAAGTGCTTATTTGGGCCATATCCCATACCTTCCACATCTGATCCGGAATTGGAAGTGTAATAAAAATATTTATCAGGATTATTCCAGTCAATACTGCCATCCATATTATACATTGCAAGGACATCGGATGTCATATCAGATACAAACATTTTATCGCCTATTATTTCCATCCCATCGTGATGATTGCCGCTTAAGTTAGGATGAGTTCCCTGATATACCCATGAAGAACCGTTATACATATACATATCCCTATAAGTTCCGCCTGCCCACCAATTACCTGAAATGGCATCATAGGCAAGTGATTGAGTTATTGTAGGAGCAGCAAGAGCAATCTGGGTTTTATTTGTCCAGCCAAAATCCCAATGGAATAAACCATTACGGCTTGCTCCAAAGTAAATTCCGGAGTTGTCTACATGAAATTCATTTTCATGAACACCGCCAAAATATCCTAAATAATTAGGACCGCCAACTCGTGTGAAAGTTCTTGGAGCAATAGGACCTGTATCTTCGGGGTTATCGGGATGCATATTTGGGTCTCCGGCTGTTTCCACTCTATAAATATAACCATAAGCATTATCAGAATAACTGTTTGAACTGCCGGCTATGAAAACATACTCTTTCCCGGGCATGCCTTCAATTTTTCCAAGGTTATCCACAAATCCGGCTGCACCTGTAGTATATCCTATTCCTAAATTCCCTGTTCCGCCATAATTGTAATAATCATCTGCTGATACAGATAAGCTAAAAAATGATACAATTGATACTAAAAATAACAAATTTTTCATTTTTTCCCTCCTATAGTTTGGTAATGTACATGTTCTTGACATTACACTTGTCTTGTATTGAATATTAAAATAAAATTTATTCACTTATATACATATGTACGTATATATGTGTCGTGTCGCAGATATTACAGTTTAGATTTATCATTATCAAATAATGCGTAATTTATTTTACAATAAAGATTTTGTTAATGTCAAGACTTTTTTTTGTTTTTTGCAATCGGTCAGTTATTTGTGGAATCTGTCATAGTGAGCGGAAGCGAAACAATCTATTTTTCGAGATTGCTTCGGGATAAAGCTTATCGCAATGACATTCACTTCCGTAACTGACCGATTGCAGTGTTTTTAGTACTCTGACGTTGTTAATTCAACGCAAATGTCATACCAAAAAATCATTAATTGAAAATTCTCAATAATACCAATGATTTTTAATTCGGCATGATAATTGCTTATATATAAAGTGAAAGTTAAATTTAGAGGGAAAAATGAAAATACATTACTTGCAGCACGTCAAATTTGAGAATTCAGGAAATATCGAAAAGTGGGCTTATAAAAAAGGTCATACAGTTTCAAAAACATTATTATTCAACACAGAAAGATTTCCAAAAATTAACGAATTTGATTGGCTCATAATAATGGGCGGTCCCATGAATATTTATGAGGAACATAAATACCCCTGGCTGAACAAGGAGAAAAAGTTTATTAAAAAAGCAATAGAAAATCAAAAAATAGTATTTGGAGTTTGTCTCGGTGCCCAGCTTATTGCTGATGTTCTTGGGGCGAAGGTGGTTCGTAATAAATATAAAGAAATAGGATGGTTTCCTGTTTCACTAACAGAGGAGGGAAAAAAATCAAATATATTTAGTGTGTTCCATGATGAATTTATTGTTTTTCAATGGCATGGGGATACATTCACAATTCCAGCCGGCGCTGTAAGAATTGCTAAAAGTAAAGGGTGTGAAAATCAAGCTTTTGAATATAACAATAGAGTATTTGGGCTGCAGTTTCATCTTGAGTCATCAGTAGAATCTATTAATAATCTCTTGATAAATTGCAGTAGTGAACTTGTCGAGGGCCCATTTATTCAACAGCCGCTTGAAATTCTTTCAAAGCTTAATAATTTGCAGGTTATCGAAAATAATATGAATTTAATGTTAGATAAAATTGAATATTTTTTTTTAAAAGGAGAAATAAAATGAAAAAAATAAAATTATTTTTAATGGTATTTATGTTTTGCAGTATGCTTGTTAATGTTTGTTTTGCTACCCCATCAACACAAATCTGGAATCCTTCAACGGATATTCAGGCAGAAAAAACATGGCATCTGGGGATTGATAATTATTTTTCTGTTCAGGATAATAAAGATAATCCGGTTGCCTTTCCGACAGATCTGGGACTGACTTACGGCCTGATAAAAAATTTGGAAATAGGTATTGATTTATTTTATCCGTCCGAGAATCCGCTATATTTAAATGCAAAATACGGAATCCCTGAAAAAGATCAAATACCCGCTTTTGCCGTAGGAGTATTCAATGTAGGGACAGAAAAAGATGTGACTGACTACAATATCGCATATGGAGTATTAAGCAAAACAATCAGTACTATTGGAAGATTGTCAGTGGGCGGCTACATTGGAAATGATAAATTACTGGTTGACGAAAAAGGGGAAAAGGCGAATACCGGACTTATAGCCACATGGGATAAAACATTGAATGATAAGGTATGGGCCTCAATCGATTATGCTTCCGGTAATAGTTTTTATGGTTCTTTAACCCCCGGGTTTTCTTATACTTTTGCTCCAAATACAAGCATAATTTTTGGCTATACAATATATAACAATGATAAGTTAAACGTCAATAATACTTTCACAACACAGCTTGATATTAATTTTTAAATTTCATTAATGATATGTTCATTAAATTCAAAAAAAGGAGGTTGTTTATCATGTGTAAAAAAATGTTATGTAAATGGATATTAATGCTGGCAATGAGTTTGATAGTTATAATCATATCCATCCCTGTATTAGCGCAGGAGGCAGATCCAAGCGGTGCAAATACAGGTGTGGCAGGTGATGCGGGACTCACAGAAAAATCCACTCTTATCGATGTGGCAAATGCGGTTGGAAAAAATAGGGTAGCCATAAATATGGTATGGGTGCTTGTGACAGGATTTCTTGTAATGTTTATGCAGGCAGGATTTGCAATGGTAGAGACGGGACTTACCCGTGCTAAGAATGTGGCACATACCATGGCAATGAATTTTATGATTTATCCGCTCGGGATGCTGGGTTTTTATATCTGCGGATTTGCTTTTATGTTCGGAGGAGTAGGCGCACTCGGAACTGTAGGGGGATTTAGCGGGATGAATCAGGAATTCACCATTAATCTTTTTGGAAAAAGTTTTGGGCTTTTTGGAACAAAAGGATTTTTTCTGTCAGGCGGTTATGATGTGGCAATATATGGTATTTTTCTTTTCCAGATGGTTTTTATGGATACTACAGCTACAATTCCAACAGGAGCGATGGCTGATAGGTGGAAATATTTATCCTTATTCATATACGGCTGGTTTGTAGGAACAATTGTTTATCCAATTTATGGTAACTGGGTATGGGGCGGCGGATGGCTGGCATCTCTTGGAAAAAATTTTGCTCTTGGTCACGGGCATGTTGATTTTGCAGGTTCTTCGGTTGTTCATATGACCGGAGGTGTAATGGCTCTTATTGGGGCATGGATACTGGGCCCGCGCGTTGGAAAATATAATAAGGACGGGAGTCCAAATGCTATTCCCGGACATAATTTACCCATGGCTGTTATTGGAACTTTTATTTTAGCTTTTGGATGGTTTGGTTTTAACCCTGGGTCAACTCTGGCGGGCGCGGATTTGCGTATAGCAGTTGCTGCCACAAATACAATGCTTGCATCCGCAACAGGCGCATTAGCTGCAACATTATGGATGTGGACAGTACGCGGCAATAAACCCGATCCCAGTATGATGTGTAACGGAATGCTTGCAGGTCTTGTGGCAATTACCGCCCCATGCGCATTCGTTAATTCAATCAGCGCATGTATTATAGGACTTATTTCAGGGATATTGGTAATAGAAGCGGCATTTTTTGTTGAAAGAAAATTAAAAATTGATGATCCAGTCGGTGCGATCGCAGTGCATGGAGTTAACGGAGCATGGGGATGTCTTGCTTTAGGTTTATTTGCGGACGGTACTTACGGTGACGGATGGAACGGTGTTGCAGGAACTGTTAGAGGACTTTTTTATGGTGATGCCTCACAGTTTGTTGCTCAGAGTATTGGAGTGATAAGCAATATTATTTATGTCGGGATTTTATCACTGATTATTTTTAAATTAACCGATGTTTTGGTTGGAAATAGAGTTAAACCGTCTGAAGAAGTTATAGGGCTTGATATT
>JACQWU010000330.1 GCA_016209155.1 Candidatus Desantisiibacteriota bacterium
AGTAATTATCTATTTGCTTATAATAAAAATAAAATAATTGCTTTCGGGAAAAGCGGCAGCAAATTATTTCAAGAGGAGATAGAAGGAAATATTGAAAAAAAAAGTACTGTTATGAACAAAAACGGGACATGTATTGTTGCTACAGATCAAGATCCTTATATACTAAATGTTTTTAGTATCTCGGGAAAAAAAAGTCTGTCATTAAAACTTAAGGAACCTTTGGGTGGTGTCGATATATCTGATGATGATAAATATATTATCTATTATTATGAACTTTTTGTCGGTGACAGCCTGAAATATATTATGAAATTAGTGGATATTAAAACCGGTAAAGAAATATGGGAAAGGGCTTTATCCCTTTATACTGAAGAATTTCCTGAAATCTATATAGGGAAAGAGCATATTCTATTAAATTATTACAGAGCTCAAAATAAACCAAATCCCTACACACTTTATCTGTATGACTTTAAAGGAAATTTAATCGGATATACTAATTCTCCGCAAAAACCGTTATTGTCAACTGATAGAAAATATATATTAATTTTTGATGTTCAAAAAGTATTTATGTATGAAATAAATCCCTATACTACTATCAAATGAAGAGGACGTAGAGTTTAAACTATGATCAAAGAAATTATTGTAAACCTTGAAAAGAATGAAATACGTGTTGCGATCCTGGAAAACAAGCAGGTTGTTGAGCTGTTTATTGACAGAATAAAGGAGCCGCGCATTATAGGAAATATTTATAAAGGTAAAGTCAGCAATATTCTTCCAGGAATGCAGGCGGCTTTTATTGATATCGGATTACCCCGCAATGCATTTTTATATGTAAATGATATAGCTGATGATATGGACGAATATAAAGAATTAATGACACAGGAAGATGAAATAGAAGATAAAGAAAACATTGATTATGATCCGTCGGCAATTCAAGCTTTCCCTTCAAGAAAAACGAACCTCTTGATTGAAGATATACTGAAAAAAGGACAGGAAATACTCGTACAGATAAATAAAGAACCGATTGAAAAAAAAGGAGCAAGAGTAACTTCTCATATTACTTTGCCCGGAAGATATCTGGTTTTGATGCCTATGGTAGAACATACAGGTATTTCGCGCCGTATTGAAAATATTAATGAGCGTGAAAGACTGCGTGATATCATAAAAGGTATAAAACCGCCCGGAACAGGGGTTATAATACGAACAGTATCGGAAGGTGTGGAAGAAGCATCTTTCAGGACAGATATGGATTTTCTGCTTAAAATATGGGAAAAAATACAGCATAATTCAAGCAATAAATCCGCTCCCAGTCTTATACATGAAGACCTGGGAATAATATATAAAGTAATCCGTGATTATTTTAATCATGATATTAATACATTGATAATTGATTCCTCTGAAGAGTATGAAAAAATTGTAAATTTTGTAGATTCACTGCTTCCTGAAATGAAATCCCGTATTAAATTATATTCCCGTCCGGAACCTATATTCGAAGCTTATGGAATAGAAGAAGAAATACAAAAAGTTTTCAATAAAAAAGTTAAACTCAAATGCGGAGGGCATATTATCATTGAACAGACTGAAGCACTGGTATCAATTGACGTAAATACTGGTAAATATGTAGGAAAACGTAATCTTGAGGAAACCGTATTAAAAACCAATCTTGAAGCTGCAGAAGAAATAGCTTCTCAGCTCCGGCTACGAGATATAGGCGGAATAATTATTATTGATTTTATCGATATGGAAAAAAAAGAAAACCAGGAAAAGGTTCTGCAAAAGCTGACAGAAGTATTAAAAAATGATAAAGCAAAAACCAATATTCTGCAGCTTACAGAACTTGGGCTCGTGGAAATGACACGCAAAAGAGTAAAAGAGAACCTTACCAGATTGCTGTGCCAGCCATGTCCCTATTGCAGCGGCAGAGCAATAGTAAAATCTATATTAACAATGAGTCTGGAAGTTATAAGAGAACTAAAAAAAATATGCTCCTCAACAATAAGCAAAAACATTGTTGTCCGATTAAATCCGGCTGTAGCAAAAAGTCTTCTGGAAGAAAATTACGATCAAATAATGGAATTTCAAAAATTATTTGATAAACAGATAGATATTAAATCTGAATTGGATTTTCATATTGAGCAGGTTGAAATATTATCCGATTAAATACCGGATTATATTATTGGGCTGGAACTATCGATTAATTTTACTTTTGTATTATATTGAGCTTCGAATGCTTTTTTATTTATATTTTGTTTTTTCCATTTTATTTCATAGGCAGATATGTTCTCTCCATCTTTAATAATTAAATCAACTTCACTGTGTGCTTTTGATCTCCAGAAAAATAAATTTTTCATCTGCCCATTTAAAAGATTTTGTTTAGAAAATTCTGCAATTACCCAATTTTCCCATAATAATCCAATATCAGACCTTAAAGGATTAAGAGAAAATTCTTTTAAAAGAGCATTGCGTATACCTGTATCCCAAAAGAATATTTTGTGATTTTTGCTTATTTCCTTTCGCGGATTATTACTGAAAGCCGGTAAACGAAAAATAACATAAGTTTGTTCCAGAAGTTCAATATATCGCTCAACAGTTGGTCTTGCAATTCCTAAATTAGTAGCCAATTCATTTATAGAAACTTCCGATCCGGCTTGATGCGCTAAAAGTAATAATAATCGTTTTATTAATCCATCTGTTTTTATAATTCCCAATTGAAGCACATCTTTTAATAAATAATCTGATACAAGATTTAAAAGATATTTTGATTTATCATCTGTGGTAAGCACTTCAGGATAATTCCCAAATACCATACTTTGCAATAAAAGTGTATTTATTTGATTTTTGAAATTAACATCCAGTTGTTCATCACTATAAATATCAGAATACCATGATTTAGATACAATTATTTCTTTAAATAAAAACGGCGGTAAAAATATTTTTTCATTTCTACCCGTTAAATTTTCACCGGCCTGGCTTATCAAATTTAAACTCGAAGAACCAAGTAATATTACTTTTGATTGTATTCTATAATCATACCAGCCTTTTACAATTCTGCATGTTTCCGGTTCTCTTTGAGCTTCATCAATAACAATATAATCGGGATTTCCCAGACTTCTTACTGCATCAATTGGCGGTAGTGTAGCACACGCAAGAAAACGATCCCTATCAACCTCGATATCTAAATTTAAAAAGATTGCTTTTTTATCTTTTAAAAAATAATTTATTAAAGTTGTTTTCCCTACCTGCCTTGCACCTATAATAATTAATATTTTTTGTGAATTAATGGATTTTTGTAATAAATCCTCTGCTGTTCTTTTGATATACATAAATATATATCCTTTTTTATAGTTAAGTATACAATAATATATATTATTTTGTCAAGCGTATTATATACTTTCTCTATTCATTGTTGTTGTTGTTATTATTAATATATAATCATATCACGATTAAATATTAAAACTTCCTGCAGATTTGCTGTATACGAAAAATTTGTTAGAAATCCAGCGGACTTTTAGCCTCTTTTACCGTCCTGCTCGGTACACAGTGGGTATAGATCATGAAGGATTAGCTGGTAGTAACGGAGCCATTTCAAATAATCCTTATGAACAGAGACACCCCCTTATTTTTTTTTGAGGATAGCCTCATATGGCTCTAAAATGTTATCCGGTATATTGAGCATGGTATATTATCCACAAAACTATTCAACATGACAAAAAGTATATTATCTAAATAAAAAGCATAATAAATTCAAGTATTTATGTCAAGTTGAACTTAATTTATCTTGACGATGTCGACAATTTCTTATATTATATAGAAAACTATATAATAATATGTTGGATGTAACGCAGCATAATAACAAATGAATTTAATGGCTTATATAAAACAGAGGAATTTTTTAATTCAAATATTTTCCAGAAAAAAATGAGAGAGAGAAAAACTCATTGAAGACGGCAGTTTTTTTAAATCTGTCATCGCTCATTTAAAGCCGAGAGGTTCAATTAATTTCATTGGTTCAATAAATTCAACCAGTTTTCTGATATACCGAGAGAGTAAAACAGTACAAAAATAGCTCTTTAAAAATTCTTCCATTCAATGAGCAGAACAAATAGAGTTAAAAGCAAAAACAATTTCAGACAGCAGGCATCAAAGGCAGTTGTTAAAATAAAACGGTTAAAAAGTCGTTTTGCAGAGCATCCAACAGGTCACTCCAGCCGACAACTAACACGGTGCTTCGAGCCTGAATTAAATAAATTTCAAACTTTTATCAGTCAGCAGCGTGAAGGTTAGTTGCGGCTGAGCTTGGTGTTGTGGAGGTAGTAAGGCACTTGCCCTTGAGCTTAAACATTCTTGAAAATATTGCAAAACAAAATAAAAACAAGATATGTGGTTCTAAATTTTGATATTTCGATTTTATTGTGGACAAAATAAATTTAAAATAATAAAATAGTTTTTAACAATCAAATATACTGAATTGTACTATCGTACTGTCGCTAATAATTTTATTGAGTACTTCGCAATATGAAGTAAAAAGGGGTTACTATGCAAAAAAAATCGAGTTTACAGGAGAGAGCAGAGAGAGCTGCTTCCTTGTTCCCAGATACCGCCAGAAAACCGATAGTGATTGAGTTCGCTGGTACGCCAAAAGCTGGCAAAACAACAACCCTGAGCCAAATAAACGCTTTCCTCAAGAGATGCGGTTTCAAGGTTGAGATAGTGGTTGAACGGGCTTCTGTATGCCCGATCAAGGACAAGAAACACGTCAATTTCAACATCTGGACAGCATGTACTACACTGTCCCAGCTTCTTGAAAAAACGCAGACACCACCAAGACCAGAGGATCCGCAGGTACTGATTCTTGATCGTGGAATATTCGACTCGATCTGCTGGTTGCGTCTCATGGAGAGACTTCAACGTCTCCGGCCATCCGAAAGGAAGATCGTGGAAAATTTCCTAGTTATTCCAGACTGGAGGGAGCGCATCACTGGCGTTATCCTCATGACGGCTTCTCCGACGGACTCAATGCAACGTGAGCAAGGGATGCTCCCTATTGTTGGTGCTAGAGGATCTATAATGAATGAGTCTGTGCTGGAACAGATGCTTCTTGTCGCTCGTGAGACAGCGAAAGACATGGAGACACTTTTCAGGGTGTTTGATGTAAGTACATCTGTTGGGGAGACCAAGAATAATCCTAAGCTGACAGCGGAGAAAGTTATTGAAATTGTCCTGTCACTTATCGAACAGCAACTTCAGGAAGATATCCTGCATCTGCCTAAGGACGAAGTTAAAAAAATGTTTAAAGGAGCAGCAACCATTGACGCGAGCATCGCTAAAGGACTTGTAGAAAGTTTCCAAAACTTCGGGAAGTATGCACCCAGGGAAGAAGTAGAAGCCAACACCGAACTAGTCCAAGCACTTCCAGTCGTGGTAGTACGCAATGCCTCGGGTAAGGTACTCCGCTTACGTCGGCGTGAGAGATCCGAAGGGAACCCTCTTCATGAAACCGCTTACGTGTAACAACTGACAGTGTTGTGCTTCTAGGAGCGGTCTATCTGGAAGACGGCAAGTCATCTGTCAAGCATGTTGCAATTGTGTATGAATGGCGAGCCCCAACCGACGACGTCGAAGTCGCTCTAAGCAATGTTGAGTTCTTCGAGCGACGTGGGACATCTTTAAGTGGAAAGTTTGTGGACATTAAAGATATAGTGCAGGATATAACAGCAGACAAGAACGATGAGCCGTGGTCTGGTTATATTATCAGAGAGTTCCTTGCTAAAGAATATTCACAATTACAGCCTCGTCTGTTCTAGCTCTAATGCAGTGAACATAAGGGAACATAACAGAGTTAGTTTATTACCTTAAGAGAGATATAAAATTAAAAATAAAAAAACAGATAATTAAAATTACAATCGGGTAATCGGGGGCTCTAAGTCCCCCAATCCCCACACCACCTGGCATGCGGCTCCGCACCAGGCGGTTCATTGCAATCACTTTGGATAATGTCGTGCAATCCACATTTCTCTTACACTTACCAGCCCTT